>NZ_JACOOP010000016.1:0-68650 GCF_014287725.1 Clostridium sp. NSJ-49
ACACTGCTTACATTGATACTTTTGTTTAGCCTGCTTATTCATACCAAACTTGTATAGTTTATCAGAATTACAGCGTGGGCATTTTATATTAGTTTTGCTCATTGTTCTTCTCTCCTTTTCGAAGGGGGTATTATTTAGTCTTGCAAACCTATTGTATTTCCTTGGGTTGAGAAGAGCAATGTTCATATAACTTAACAGATCGTTTATAAGCTTCAGGAGGAATTATGAAAATAGTAGTAGTAGATGATGATAAAATTATTAGATTAGGATTAACTAAGATAATAAGAAGATTATTTGAACAGCATGAAGTAATTTCAGATTTTCAAAATGGATTAGTTGCTCTAGAATATCTAAGAGAAAATAAAGTGGATTTAGTAATTACAGATATAAAGATGCCTATAATGACGGGAAGTGAATTAATAGAGAAGTCAGCAAAAGAATTGGACAACCCTCCTATGTTTGTGGTTTTAAGTGGATATGATGAATTTACATATGTAAGAGATACAATGAAATCAGGAGCATTTAATTATTTACTTAAACCTATAAAGCAAGAAGAGCTTAAAAAGGCGATTCAAGAAGTAGAAGTTAAAATTAAAGAAAATAAGAAACAAGATAAGTTATTAAGTAAATCAATAGAGGTATTAAAAAGGGACTTTTTTAAACATATATTATTTTCAAATGTTGAAACAAATTATAAAACAGACCGATCACTTTTAGAGAATATACAGTTAAATGAAAATTATAAGTATAAGATGACAATTGTTCAGAGAGATGGAAATAATGATAAAACAATAATAAGTAATTTTATAAGAGATATATTAGAGTTAAATAAAGATGTAGAATATTTATCTTTTTATTTTGAAGATAACGTATATATAGTGTTCTATCTAGAATGTAGCGAAGTAAATTTAATTAATAAATTAACAGAAGATATTATAAGTAAAGCTGACAGCTTAGTTGAAAACGATAAGAATGTATTTATTATTGAATATACTGATAAAGTTTGGCAGTTACGTGAACAGTCAAGGCTTTTTAGAAAGTTAAAAAATAATATTAGTAGTGAAAGTAAGGCCAAAAAGTATATTTTAAGTTTATCAGAAGAAATGAATAATAATATATATGATGAGAATGAAAAAACAAATGTTACAGCTATAAAATTGGCGAAGCAGTATATTATTAAAAACTTCAATAAAAATATAACACTTAAAGAAGTGGCGGATGAAGTGTTTTTAAGTCAGAATTATTTATCAGAGCTATTTAAAAAGGAGATGGGGGAAGGGTTCTATGATTTCCTTTCTAGATATAGGATACAGGTTGCAAAAGATTTATTATTAACAACAAATCTGAGGGTTTATGAAATAGCAGAAAATGTGGGATATAACGATTCTATAACTTTTGGAAGAGCATTTAAGAAGATAACAGGAGCAACACCAAATAGTTTTAGAAATAATAGGGTGAGTGAATAAGAGTAATATTTATTAAGTATTATGAAAGAGGTTAGAATTTATGAATAAACATAAAATGAAGAGAATCTTACTAGGTGTATATCTTATGATTATTAGTAGTATTTTTATTAGTTGTACAGCTATATATAAAAATAATATTAATGATATAACTGCTAAAGGTGATGAGGAATTAGAAGGAACAATACGGTTTGTTAGTAATAGAACTGATAAAAAAGCAGAATTAGAAGCTTTAATTAGTGATTTTGAAGAAATGCATCCAGGGGTAAAAGTTGAACTGGAGCTTATCGGAGATGCAGAAGAGATACTTCAAAGAAAGGCTACAGTAGGTGAATTATCAGATATAACGTTAGTTCCTGCAGCTATAAAGATAAGTGAATATAGTAAGTATTTTATGCCTTTAGATGGATTGGGGTTTGATGAAGATAGTATATATAATTATTCTAGTGGGATTGGTAGTGATGGGAAATTATACAATATAGATAGCTCTATATCATGGAATGGAGTTTTATATAATAAAAAAGTTTTTGAAGAAGCAGGTATTGAAGGTATACCAAGGACAAATGAAGAATTTTTTGAAGTTTGTAAAAAAATAAAAGCAATAAATAAGGTTCCTATGGCTATAAATTATAAAAATAGTTGGACAATGAGTACGTGGATAGATACATTACCATATGCATTTAATAATAAGTTTGAAGATGAAGTTATATTAAATTCAGTAAATATACTAGAAGAAGGGAATGGATTATATAAATCTTTAAACTTCATAAGGACAATAGTTCAAGAGGGATATTGTGAAGAGGATTTATTAAATTATGAATGGGAACAATGCAAACAAGATATAAAAAATGGAGAAGTAGCTATGATATTTTGGAGCTCTAACTATAAATATCAGTTAGAGGATATAGGAATGAATGTCGAAGATATAGGAATGTTTCCATTACCTGAAATTAATGAAATAATAGTTTATGGTGATTATAGGTTTGGAATTTCAAAGAATACAAAGTACCCTGAAGCAGCAAAAACATTTTTTAAATTTATTTTTGAAGATGATAGATATGCAGATGCAGTGAATATATTACCAATATCAAAGAATAGTGATAAAAGTAAAAATTTTCTTAAGGAAATTCAAAGTTTTGATATACCTGTTATAATTCACGATAATATTATTGATTATGGAGAAGATTATATAAATATTAATCATGAAAAATATGATAGCTTAAGAAAGCTAACTGGATTAAATTATACCTTTGTACAAGAGTATATTGTAAGTGATAATGTAGAAGAATTAAGTAATGATTTAAATAATAGATGGAATGAGCTAAAGTCTAAAGAAATGTTAAATTAGATAAATATATACTGTGCTTAAGAAAATATATACAAAAATAAAGAGTTGTCTAGCACAATATTGTATTTTTGAATATTAGATAATAAATTTTAAGTAAAGGTTTAAAAATATAAATAGAATGGAGTTATAGTATGAGTAATTATATTGCATTTGATATAGGAGGATCATCTGTAAAATGGTCTATAATAAATTTAAATGGAGAATTTTTAGAGAATGGAAAGATATCTATTCCTAAAACTATAGAGGAATTTTTTAAAGCTATTGCAGATAAGGTTAATGAGTTAAAGGACAAGTATCAGTTAGAGGGAGTAGCTATAAGTGCACCAGGAGCTGTAGATTCAGTAAGCGGAATAATAGGAGGAATGAGTGCATTACCATATATTCATGGGCCAAATTTTAAAGTCATTTTAAATGAAATGACTAGCTTACCAATTGAAATCGAAAATGATGCAAATTGTGCAGCTTTAGGTGAATGCTGGAGAGGGGCTGCAATGGATGCAAATGATTCTGCTTTTGTAGTTTGTGGAACTGGTATTGGAGGAGCCTTAATTAAGGATAAAAAAATTCATACAGGAATCCATAAACATGGTGGAGAGTTTGGATATTGCTTTGTAGATATAGACGTTGTAAATAAAAAATATTTATCTTGGAGTAGAGCGGGATCAACATTTGCAGTAGCAAAAGCTATCGCAGATAGAAAAGGGATAAATATAGATGAATTTAATGGAGTTAAAGCATTTGAATTGTATGATAATGGTGATGAGATAGCTATTGAAGAGGTAAATAAATTCTTTAGATATATGGCAATAGGTATATATAATATTCAATATACTTATGACCCAGAAGTTATAATCTTAGGTGGAGCAATATGCGAAAGAAAAGGGTTTTTAGAAGAAGTAACTAGAAGTATTGATATAATAATGGCAAGTAATGACGATGCAAGTATTAGACCAGTAGTTAAGATATGTAAATATGGAAATGATGCTAATAAATTAGGTGCATTATATAATTTTCTTCAAAAACAAAATTTAATTTAAGATTAGAATAGGATAGCTTTATTAACTGACTTTTGTGTATTTTGCAGAGGTCAGTTATTTTATTTTAGTAAGTCTAAACTTTTAATAAGAATTATATACAAATAATATGGCATTCAAGTTAATTTATCCAATAGAAAACGTTGTATTGGTATACTGATGATAGATTATTATTTTATTCAAAAAAGAAATTTTGTATAGAAGGAGAGATAAAATGAGTAATAAGTATACTTTCCCAGAAGGGTTTTGGTGGGGGTCAGCTACATCAGGGCCACAAAGCGAAGGGGATTTTAATAAGCCACATAAAAATGTATTTGATTATTGGTATGAAATAGAACCAGAAGCTTTCTTTGATAAAGTAGGGCCATCAGTAACATCTAATTTTTATAATAGCTATAAAGATGATTTAGCTATGTTAAGAGAGATTGGATTAAATAGTTTTAGAACGTCAATTCAATGGACAAGACTTATAAAAGATTTAGAAACTGGTGAACCTGATGAAGATGGTATAAGATTTTATAATGATGTTATAGATGAAACTATAAAAAATGGAATGATTCCAGTTATGAATTTACATCATTTTGATTTACCTGTTGAATTATATGATAAATATGGTGGATGGGAATCAAAGCATGTTGTTGAGTTGTTTGTAAAATTTGCTGAAACAGCATTTAAGTTATTTGGTGATAGGGTAAAATATTGGACAACTTTCAATGAGCCTATGGTAGTTGTTGAAGGAGAATATTTATATGAATTCCATTACCCTAAAATAGTAGATGGCAGAAAAGCTATGCAAGTTTTATATAATATTAATTTAGCATCTGCTAAAGCTATAAAGAAGTATAGAGAGTTAGGATGTAATAAAGATGGAGGAAAAATAGGTATAGTACTTAATTTAACACCTGCATATCCAAGAAGTAATAGTGATGAAGATTTAAAGGCAGCTAAGATAGCTGATACAATATTTAATTATTCATTCTTAGACCCTGCTGTAAAGGGGGAATTTCCTAGCCTATTAATAGAGCTTTTAGATAAAGATAATGTTTTATGGGAAAGCACTGAAGAAGAGTTAGAAATAATTAAACAAAATACTATAGATTTCTTAGGGGTAAATTATTATCAGCCAAGAAGAGTTATGGCTAAGGAGGTTGAAGTAGATAAATCAGAACCTTGGATGCCAAATAAATATTTTGATTACTATGATATGCCTAACAAGAGAATGAATCCATATAGAGGATGGGAGATATATCCACAAGCTATGTATGATATAGCTATAAATATAAGAGATAACTATAATAATATACCTTGGTATATATCTGAAAATGGTATGGGCGTTGAAGGTGAAGAAAAATATAAAGATGAAAATGGAGAAATTCAAGATGATTATAGAATTGAATTCTTTGAGGAACATCTACAATATTTACACAAAGGAATCCAAGAAGGTTCAAATTGTTTTGGATTCCATTCATGGACACCTATAGACTGCTGGTCATGGTCTAATGCATATAAAAATAGATACGGATATATTGGATTAGATTTAGATACACAAACTAAGAAAATAAAGAAATCTGGTAAATGGATTAAAGAAGTAGCACAAAATAACGGATTCTAATTTATTATAAAGATATAGAGAGTAACTATATAGTTCTCTCTATATTTTTTTATGTTTATATAATATATAGGGACTGACTAATTAAATTACCTAAATATAAAGAAGATAAGCTATTAAGAGATTATAGTATTAAATTTAAGAAATCTGAAAGTTTAGTTACTAAGTATTATAAAAAATAATAAGCAATAAAAATATTAATTTTAAATATATATTCGTAATAATAGATAAATAAGAGGAATTGAATATTATAGTAATCTTAATAATATAATATAGTACAAATACTAAATAAGGTAGGGTGTAATGGCTAGAACATATGCATATTCGGCTGATTTTGATAGAGAGGTTGAAAACCTCTTTAGAGAAGCAGAGTTTTTAGGTGAAGGTCATAATGGAATTGTTTATGAAGTTCCAGGAGATAAAGCATTGAAGATATTTTTAGATAAAAAGGTATGTAAGGAAGAAGCTGATATTTTAGAAAAAGTAAGGAGATCAAAATATTTTCCCAAAATATATAGCCGAGGAGATTATTATATCTTAAGAGAAAAAGTTGATGGTATGAGATTAGACCATTATATTGAGCAATATGGATTGACTGAAAAATTATCATATAACCTATATAAATTGATTAAAGAGTTTGAGAAATTAAGATTTACCAAATTAGATATAAGATGTAGAGATGTTTATGTAGGTGATGATGAAAGGGTAATGGTTATAGATCCTAAGCAATGTTATAGAAGGAAAGTATCTTATCCAAGACATTTGATGAAGGGGCTAAATGGAATAAATGTACTTGATCAGTTTCTAAACTATGTGGAGAGATTTGATAAAAAAACCAGTCTTGAGTGGGGAAAGAAGATGGAACAATATTACTATAAGCAAGATAATGAGGAAATAGTTTAACTGATTAATAGAAAATGTAGAATTTATAATTACTTAGTGAGTTTGAATTACAACTTCTAAAAATAAAGCTAGCATTTGTGTTAGCTTTATTTTTTATACCTTAAAAAATTTTATAAAATAAGATAACTGTTTTTTAACATTATCAGGGTATTTTTAATGAATATTATCCTAGGCTGTGGATAAAATAAACAAGAGAGATTTATTGGAAGTTACATCTTCGACCATAAAGGAGAAGATGTTTCATAAGTGAAGTTCCAAATTTTAATTTGGTAAGCTGAACTTACACATTCGACATTAAGGAGAAGGTGTTTCATAACTGAAAATCAAAATTTTATATTTTACAATTGAAAGTTACATCTTCGACAATAAAGGAGAAGATGTTTCACTTATAAATTAAGGAGGAGACATGTAATGAAAAATTTCGTGGAAATAGTTGATGTAGTAGCAAGACAAATACTTGATTCAAGATGTTTTCCAACTGTAGAAGTTGAGGTATATCTAGAAGATGGAACTGTAGGAAGAGCTGCTGTACCATCAGGAGCATCAACAGGAATATATGAAGCTGTTGAATTAAGAGATGGTGATAAATCTAAATTCATGGGTAAAAGTGTACTTAAAGCTGTTGAAAATGTTAATGATACAATAGCTGAAGAATTAATAGGATGTAACGTATTTGACCAAACTTATATAGACAAAATGTTAATAGAGTTAGATGGAACTAACAATAAAGGTAAGTTAGGGGCTAATGCAATACTAGGAGTATCTCTTGCTGTTGCTCAAGCTGCTGCAAACTATTTAGGATTACCTTTATATCAATACGTTGGTGGAGTAAATGCGAAGGTTTTACCAGTTCCAATGATGAATATTATAAATGGTGGATCTCATGCAGATAACTCTGTTGATTTACAAGAATTTATGGTTATGCCTGTAGGGTTTGATTCTTTTGATACAGCAGTTCAAGCATGTGCAGAAGTTTATCATGCATTAAAGAAAACTTTAAACGATAAAGGATATGCTACTGGTGTTGGAGATGAAGGTGGATTTGCACCTAACTTAAAGTCAAATGCAGAAGCTATCGAAGTTATTTTGGAAGCTATTAAGAAAGCTGGTTATGAACCAGGAAAAGAAATGTTTATAGCTATAGATGCAGCATCTTCTGAATACTATAAAGATGGTAAATATGTTTTAGAACATGAAGGAAAGACTTTAACAGCTGCTGAAATGGTAGATTTCTTAGAAGATTGGGTTAACAAGTATCCAATCATATCTATTGAAGACGGTATGGCAGAAGAAGATTGGGAAGGTTGGAAGCTATTAACAGAAAGACTTGGAAAGAAAGTTCAATTAGTTGGTGATGACTTATTTGTTACTAACACTGAAAGATTAGAAGAAGGAATTAAAAAGGGAGTTGCAAACTCTATTCTTATAAAATTAAACCAAATTGGTACTTTAACAGAAACTTTAAATGCTATAGAAATGGCTAATAGAGCAGGATACACAGCAGTTATTTCTCATAGAAGTGGTGAAACAGAAGATACAACTATCGCAGATTTAGTTGTTGCTGTTAATGCTGGTCAAATTAAGACTGGAGCACCTGCAAGATCTGAAAGAGTTGCTAAGTACAATCAATTAATAAGAATAGCTGAAGAACTTGACGATGTTGCTGAATATCGTGGAAGAAAAGCATTCTTTAATATTAAAGAATAATATATTTAGGAGCTACAAAAGTAGCTCCTTTTTCATTCAATTAATATAAACAGTAATTACTATTTATAGTATAAAAATATGATTTTAATAGATGTAATTGTTTAATATGTATAATAAAAATATAAAAATAACTATTTTAGATTTCAAATTATAATGAAATATTTCTATAAGAATATTAATTAGTAGAAAGCGTAGGTGGATATTATGGGGAGAATAGCAAGTGAAGAAATGTTAAAAGAATCTTTAGTATATAGAGGAGATACGTATAAAGTTAAAAAGGTATTTGAAAAAGCTGATAGAGGAGAAGATATTACAGTAGCTTTTATAGGTGGATCAATAACGCAAGGATGTAATGCTACAATTCATGAAAACTGTTATGCAAACAGAACTTATTTATGGTTTAAAAATAGATTCCCTAAAATTAACGTAACGTATTTGAACGCAGGAATAGGGGCTACAGGTTCTATAATAGGAGTTCATAGAGTAGAAAATCAAGTTTTAAGTAAAAATCCTGATATAGTATTTGTAGATTTTGCTGTTAATGATAAAGATAATAAATACAATAAAATAGCTTATGATAGTTTAATAAGAAGAATATTAACTCATAATAGTAAGCCAGCTGTAGTTGAGGTATTTATGAGTACTGATATTTTAGGAAATGTTCAAGAGCAACAGATAGAGATAGGAAAAAGATATAATGTTCCAATGGTTAGCTTTAGAGATGCTATTAGAACTGAGATAAGTAATGGAAATTTGAAGTGGAATGAAGTGGCTTCTGATGAGGTACATCCAAATGATAAAGGACATAAGATAATTTCTGAGTTATTGATTAATTTATTAGAAAGCATAGATAGAGACGATGATATAAAGGGAAATGAAGACAAAATAATTGGACAACCTGTTTTTGGCGAAGATTATATTAAAGGACAGATTTTAAATTCTGATAGTGTTGAAGTTATATGTACTAAAGGAATGGTAGTAGATACTGAAGGATTCCAAGGTTTTAAAAATGGTTGGACTATTGATTCAGATTTCTCTAGTGAAGGTAACTTAAAGTTAGAGGTAGAAGGAAAAAATGTATTTGTACTATATAAGAAATTAATAAAAGACACTGCAGGAAGTTTTGATGTTAAGGTTAATGGAAATTATATTAAGAATATAAATAGCTATTTTGAAGGTGGATGGGGTGATTATTCAGAAACTGAAGTTTTAATAGAAGGAGATAAGAAAGAAAGATATACAATTGAGTTTTTAGTAGATAGTAATAATATATATAAAGAAATATATATTATGGGGTTATTAGTATCATAGAAGGAGAGAATTTATGCGTTTAGAAAACCTTGATAAAGATAAATATGCGTTAATAGAAGCAGATAATCCTAATTATCAATATATGGGGAGAGTAGATTTTGAAAATCCTAAAGCTCCGACTATCATTTATGCTGGAAGTACAATTAGAACAAAATTTACAGGAACGTCATTAAAGATAGCTATTAACAATAATGGTGGAGGGTACGAAAGTGCCATTGGATTTATTATTGATGGAAATATTACAGGGAAAGTAGTTATAGAAGAACATGGCAAAGATATTATTTTAAATGTTGCAGAAGGACTTAAAGAAGGAATTCATGATTTAGTCCTATATAAGAGAGCTTCCGCTTGTCATTATTTTGATTTTTACGGAGTAATTTTAGATAAGTGGTGTTGTATAAAAGCCCCAGAAGAAAAAAGTAATAGAAGAATTGAATGCTTTGGAGATTCTGTTTCGGCAGGAGAAGTTTCAGAAGCTCTAGATTATGTGGGAAAAGTAGATCCAGAAGGACATGAAGGAACATTATCTAATTCATGGTATTCATATTCTATGATGACAGCGAGAAATTTAGGAGCAGAAATTAATAATATTGCTCAAGGTGGAATTGCAGTAATGAATGGAACTGGATACTTTAATCCTGATAGGGGATATTTAGGATTAGAATCAACTTATGACAAATTAAGATATAATCCAGAATTAGGCTATTGCAATGAGTGGGATTTCTCAAATTATATTCCTCATGTAGTAATAATGGCACTTGGGCAGAATGATGCACATCCATATGACTATATAGATGAAGATAAAGAAAAAAGAGAACTATGGAAAGCAAAATATAAAAATATTATTTTAGATTTAAGAAGCAAATATCCAGAGGCTTTATTTGTTATTATAACTACTATTTTATGTCATAACAAAGGTTGGGATGATGCCTTAGATGAAATGACAAATGATATAAATGATGAAAAGATAGTTAGATTTAAATTTAAAAGAAATGGTTTAGGAACACCAGGGCATATAAGAATACAAGAGGCAGAGGAAATGGCTAATGAATTAACTAGTTTTATAAAAAGCTTTGGATATGATATTTGGAGTTAATAAAATATGTAGTTTTTATGATATATATATAATAATTATGGTGATATATAAAAGTAGTTAAATTAATAAATTAAATATAGTAAAGTTTAGACATAGGTTATTATTTTATTATTGAATATTGTGCAAAACGTATACAGATTGAGGGGGAAAAGAAAATGGTAAAAATAATAGGTAGTGAATTAAAAAACATTCCTTGGCAAGATAAACCAGAAGGGTATGAAGGCGTTGTTTGGAGACATAGTGCAAATCCAATTATAGGATGGAACCCTACAAAGAAAACAGCAAGAATTTTTAATAGTGCAGTAGTACCATATGAAGATGGATTTATAGGAATATTTAGAGCAGACCATAAACATGGTAAACCACAATTGCATTTAGGAAGAAGTAAAGATGGATTAAAATGGGATATTGAAGATGAAGAAATTCATTGGAAAGATGAAGCTGGGAATGATTATCAACCAAATTATTCTTATGATCCGAGATTAGTAAAAATAGAAGACACTTATTATATAGTTTGGTGTGCTGAATTTGGAGGAGCAGCCTTAGGGTTAGGAATGACAAAGGATTTTAAAGAATTTACAAGACTTGAAAATCCATTTATTCCATTCAATAGAAATGGAGTATTATTTCCAAGAAAGATTAATGATAAATATATGTTATTAAGTAGGCCAAGTGATAGTGGACATACTCCATTTGGAGATATATTCTTAAGTGAAAGTCCAGATTTAGTTCACTGGGGTAAACATAGAAGAGTAATGTCTAAAGGTGGTTCAGGTTGGTGGCAAGGAACTAAGATTGGTGGAGGAGCAATTCCAATAGAAACTACTGAAGGATGGTTACTATTCTACCATGGTGTTTCAGGAACTTGTAATGGATTTGTGTATAGTATGGGTGCTGCAATCTTAGATAAAGATAATCCAAGCAAGGTTTTATATAGAACTAGAGATTACTTGTTAACTCCTGAAAAGGACTATGAAACTACAGGATTTGTACCTAATGTAGCATTCCCTTGTGCAACTTTACATGATGCAGAAACAGGAAGAATAGCGATTTACTATGGAGCAGCAGACACATACGTAGCTGTAGCTTATGCTCAAGTTGATGAATTAGTTAAATATATTAAAGAAAATTCAGAGCTAGTATATGGTGATGATATAGAATTTAGATAGTATAAAGAGATGATCTTTTAATAGGTCATCTCTTTTATGCTAAGTAAAATTATAAACATAAAAAGAATGGAAATATTAACATAAAATCGTAGGAGTAAGAGCAAATAAAAAATATTAAATTTGCTGCTCGATTATGGATGTATTTGTAAAATGACTTGTGTTTTAATTATTATTATGTTATCATTGATTCATATGAATACAAATAAAAGTGATAATTGGGAGGTGTAACCGTGAAAAGTTTTTTATTTGTTTTAGAAGCGGTTTTAGGATTAATAGTTGTAGTATCAATATTAATGCAAAAAAGTAAAGCTGATGCTTTAAGTGGACTTATACAAGGTAGTAAAAGCGAAACTTTCTTTGCTAAAAATAAAGCAAAGACTAAGGAAGCGATGTTAGCAAAGATAACTATAATCTCAATGCTTTTATTTGCTATAAATACAGTAGCTTTAAATTTACTTTAATATATGATAGACCGCCTACAACTAGGTGGTCTATTTTATTTTGCAATAAATTATAAAGGTTAGAATTTACAACGAGTGCTTTGAATAAAAATATATTACTGTGGTACTATAATAAATGACTGGGGAATGAAAATTATGGGAATAATTATAGTGATGAAATATGGAGGAAAATTTATATATGGGAATTAAAGAAACGTTATTAAATTTTATGAGAGAAGAAGCGTATAGACCTATGGATATTCAGGAACTAGTTTCAGTATTTGATATAAATCCTGATGAATATAAGGATTTTAAAAATGCTCTAAAAGTAATGGAGTTAGAGGGTCTTATTGTTAGAACTAAAAAAGATAGATTTGCAGTACCAGAAAGAATTGGATTAGTGCAAGGAAGAATAGAAACTCATAAAAAGGGATTTGGATTTTTAATAGCAGAAACTGAAGGAGAGCCAGATGTATTTATACCGAGTTCTTCAATGAATGGTGCTATGAATGGTGACAGAGTTATTGTACAAATAACTAGAGAAGATAGAAATGGTAGAAAGAAAGAGGGAGAAGTAGTAGAAGTTATTGAAAGAGCTAATACTACTATAATTGGAGTTTACGAAGATAGCAGAAACTTTGGGTTTGTAGTTCCAGAAGATACAAGAATAAATCAAGATATTTTTGTATCTAAAAAAGATAAAAATGGAGCTAACCATGGAGATGTAGTTATAGTTAAAGTAACTAAGTGGCCAGATGGAAGAAGAAGTCCAGAAGGGATAGTTAAAGAGGTACTAGGTAAAAAAGGTGATAGAGGATTAGATATATTAACTATAATTAAGAAGTTTGGATTACCAGAAGAATTTCCACCAAAGGTACTAAGTTATGCTGAGGGAATTTCAGAAGAGATAGATGAAAAAGAAATTAGAAGAAGAAAAGATATAAGAAATTTAAGAATGGTTACTATAGATGGAGAAGATGCTAAAGATTTAGATGATGCCGTATCTATAGAAAGAATGGATAATGGAAGATATAAATTAGGAGTGCATATAGCTGACGTAACTCATTACGTAAAAGAAAAGAATCCTCTAGATAAGGAAGCTTTAAAAAGAGGAACTTCAGTATATTTAATAGACAGAGTTATTCCAATGTTACCGAAGAAGCTTTCTAATGGAATATGTTCATTAAATCCTAAGGTAGATAGACTTGCATTAAGTTGTTTTATGATAATTGATGATAAAGGTAAGGTTTTAAATCATGAGATAGCAGAAACTGTTATAAGAACTTCTGAAAGAATGACTTATACAGACGTTACTAAAATATTAAAGGATAAAGATGAAGAACTTATAAAGAAATATGACTATCTTGTAGATGATTTTAAGACAATGGAAGAGCTTTGCTTAATCTTAAGAGAAAAGAGAATGAGAAGAGGAGCAATAGACTTTAACTTTGAAGAGTCTAAGATAATATTAAATGAAAATGGTAAGCCGATAGATATTAGACCTTATGAAAGAGAAATAGCAAATAGAATAATAGAAGAGTTTATGCTTGTATGTAACGAAACTATTGCAGAGGCTATGTTCTGGAATAATATACCGTTTGTTTATAGAGTTCATGAAGATCCAGATGAAGAAAAACTAGATAGATTCAGAGAGTTTATTTATAATCTTGGATATACTATGAAGCCAACTCAAGATATACATCCAAGAATGTTACAAGAGGTGTTGGAAAAAGTAAAAGGTAAAAAAGAAGAGGTAGTAGTTAGTACCCTTTTATTAAGAAGTATGATGAAAGCAAAATATACTCCAGAATGTACTTCACACTTTGGATTAGCTGCTAGATATTATTGTCACTTTACTTCACCAATACGTAGATATCCAGATTTACAAATTCATAGAATTATTAAAGAATTTTTAAATGGTAAGATAGATGAAAAGAGAACTGAAAAGCTTACTACTATAGTAGAAATTGCAGCTAAGATGTCTTCAGATACAGAAAGAATAGCTGAAGAAGCAGAGAGAGAAGTTGATGACTTAAAGAAAGCTGAATATATGATGGATAGAATTGGAGAAGAATTTGAAGGTATTATATCTTCTGTTACATCATTTGGAATATTTGTAGAGCTTCCTAATACAGTAGAAGGACTTGTTCATATAACAGATTTAGATGATGATTACTATGTTTATGATGAACAACACTTAATGCTTTTAGGTCAAAGAACTAAAAAAATATATAGACTTGGAGATTCAGTAAAGGTTGTTTGTAGCAGAGTAGATATAGACAACAGAGAAATATTCTTTGATATACTTGAAAGTGAAAATGATAGACAAGAAATAATTCCAAGTGATGAAACAGCTTCGATAATAGCAGAAGTTAAAAAGGAATTTGGGGTTCAAGAAACTATAGAAGATGAAGAGTAATTAAGATTTAAATGGAGAGAGTTAATAGTTAATGAATAAAGCCAGCTGTTGTTGACTTTAAGCAACAACTATTAACTTTTCTCCCGTAACTATTAACTTTTTAATAATATGCATGTTATAATTAATAAAAACGTATTGTAATGAAGTGGGTGAGATTAATGGCAAGAATTAAAAATAGTAATTCTTTAGCTGAAAATAGAAAAGCTCGTCATGATTATTTTGTTGAGGAAACAATGGAGGCGGGAATTGAATTAGTAGGTACAGAAGTTAAATCTATTAGAAATGGAAAATGTAACTTAAAGGATTGTTATGCAGATGTTAAAAATGGCGAGATATTTATTTTAAATATGCATATAAGTCCTTATGAACAAGGGAATATATTTAATGTAGATCCTTTAAGAGAAAGAAAGTTATTACTTCATAAAGAGCAAATAGGAAGATTAGCAGGTTTAGTATCTAGAGAAGGATATACATTAGTGCCTCTATCTTTATATTTAAAAAATGGTAGAGTAAAAGTTGCGCTTGGAATTTGTAGAGGTAAAAAGAACTACGATAAGAGGGACTCTATGCTTGAAAAAGCTCATAAGAGAGATATTGAAAGAGAAATGAAAAATAGAAATAGATATTAATTTATAAAACAGATCAATTAAAATTGGTCTGTTTTTTTGTGCGCGCAGATAATGTATCATTTTGCCGAAAAATAATGTGTAATTACAATAACAAAAACAATACACTATGACTTGAAAACTTGTGTAAACATTTAATTAGTGTGTTTATATGGATACAGTTTCTAAAAATGTATTAAAAATGTTGTTGATTTGTAAGGGATTTTAAGTTTGGCATGGTAATTGCTTTATATATTTGCAAGAAAAAATAATTAATATAGGGGGTAGGATATGGCTAAAAATAAGAAGATGACATTAAGAGAGAAATTTATGGAATATACCAAAATAAAAAAGGTAAGTAAGGTTAAAAGAGCTGTTGCTTTTTTGGCAGATTGGTATATATCGACATTGCTTGCAGGTATTCCACTTCTATATATGTATAGTGTTCAAAGTGGTAGTACAGAGGTACCAGCATCATTAACTCAGTTTAGTGGAAGCTTAGGGGTAATTGCTGGATTAATAGGAGTAGTGATTATAACACTTTACTATGTTGTAGTTCCATTAAAATTTAATAAAGGACAAACATTAGCTAAAAACGTCTTAGGTGTTAAAATAGTTCAAAATGATGGAAGTGAGGTTACAGCTAAAAGTCTTATAAAGAGAGAAATCTTAGGCGTAATGCTTATTGAAGCTGGACTAGTTAGTAGTAGTAAATACTTAAGAGAAATATTTTTAATAGCCGGAATGGATAATGTTTATAGAATATTAGCTATAGTTGCTATAGTAATACCATTTATATCAATTGTGATAATGATGTTTAATAAAGAAAGCAAAATGATTCACGATATTATTGGTGGAACAAAAGTAGTTAATGCTTAATTACAAATTATGTTAGAACTTATTTTATATAAATTCTTAAAAAATTAGAGGAGGAGAAATGAGATGAAAAAGTTTTATTTATTCTGTAGTGCAGGAATGTCTACAAGTTTATTAGCAAGCAAAATGCAAAAGGTTGCAGATGCAAACAAAATTCCAGTTGAGGTTAAGGCTTTCCCAATAGGGACTATGGCAGAGATAATTGAAAAGCATAACCCAGATTGTATTTTACTTGGACCACAAGTTAAGTATCTATATGAAGATACTAAGAAGAAGTTTGCTGATTTAAACAAACCAATATTTGTTATTGATTCTCAAGATTACGGTGTAATGAACGGAGAAAAAGTTCTTAAGACTGCAATAATGGGTTATAAAAAACATATCAAAGAAAACGCATAATAAAAAACAAGAGGATAAAAGGGGGACAATATTATGTTTTCAGCATTTGAAAGAATTCTTATGCCAGTAGCCGATAAATTAGGTAAAAATAAAATACTAGTTGCTATCCGTGATGGTTTCTTAGTTACAACACCACTTATCATAGTTGGTTCAATATTCTTATTAATCGCTAACTTCCCAATTCCAGGGTGGAGCGAAATGGTTGCAAAGCTTTTAGGTGAAGGTTGGGAAAGTTGGTTTACTAACGTTTCTAGAGCTACTTTCAGTGTAACGGCATTATTAAGCTGTATGGGTACTGGGTATGCTTACGCTAGAGAACTTAAAGGTGATAAGATTCAGGGTGCAGCAGTTGCGCTAGTATCATTCTTTATAGTTATGCCTACAAGAATACCATACGTTGGTGTTGATGGACCTGCTACTGTAAGTGGATTAGGGTTTGAATATGTAGGATCTAACGGCCTATTCTTATCTTTAGTTGTTGCTTTAAGTTCAGTTTGGGTATTTAACTGGGTTTACAAAAAAGGTTGGACAATAAAGATGCCAGATGGTGTTCCACCAGCTGTATGTGATTCATTTGCAGCTCTAATACCATCAGCAATAGTTATGACTTTATTCTTCTTAGTAAGAATAGGATTTGAATTTACTCCATATGAAACTGCTCATAACTTCATTTACCAAGTACTACAAACACCATTAAAAGGTTTTGGTAATACATTAGGTGCACAAATTGTTTACTCATTAGCTTGTTCATCATTCTGGTTCTTTGGAATTAATGGACCGGCTGTTGCAAATACAGTATTCACACCAATATTAAAAGTATTAACAATGGAAAATTTAGAAGCGTTACAAGCTGGTTTACCATTGCCAAATATATTCACTGGACCATTTACAGACTTCTTTACAACATTTGGTGGTGGAGGAAGTACACTTTCACTAGTAATAGTAATGTTATTATTCTGTAAGTCTAAGAGAATAACTCAATTAGGTAAATTATCAATAGTTCCTGGTATCTTCGGTATCAATGAACCAATAATATTCGGTTTACCAATCGTATTAAACCCAATATTAATAATTCCATTTATAGGAGTACCATTACTTAACTTAGTTCTTTCAACAGTGGTTACTAATATGGGATTAATTCCTTATACAACAGGAGTTTCTCTACCATGGACAACTCCGATAATATTCTCAGGATACTTATCAACAGGAAGTATAATGGCCAGCGTATGGCAAGTTGCATTATTATTAATTGGATGTGTAGTTTACTTCCCATTCATTAAGATATTAGATAAACAATATTTAAGAGATGAAGAAAATGCTAAAAATAACGATGATGAAGATATTTCATTCGAAGAGTTAGCATTCGACGATCTATAGGAGGCAATAATAATGAAGGTTTTAATGATATTTGATCAAATCCAAGCAGGGATGGGTGGAAAAGAAAATGCTCATCAAGCTTTAGGAGGAAAAATGATGCCTATAGGTTCTGCAAGTATGTTAGAACCTGCATTAAAAGCTGAAGACGGAAAAGTTATAGCGACTATTTACTGTGGTGATGCATTCTTCGCTGAAAATGAAGAAGAAGTTACTAGAAAAGTTGTGGGAATGACTAAAAAGATAAATCCAGATGTAGTTATATGCGGGCCAGCATTTAACTATAAAGGATATGCATCTATGAGTGCTAGATTAGCTAAGGCTATTGAAGCAAATTCAGATATTCCTGCAGTAGCAGCTATGTCACAAGAAAATGATGAGACAATTGCAGAATTTAAAGATTTAGTTAATATAGTAAAGATGCCTAAAAAGGGTGGAACTGGATTAAATGATTCTTTAAGACATATTTGTCAATTAGCTCATAAAAAAGTTAATAAAGAGAACATAGAGGATTTAGTAAAGACTATATGTTATTAATAAGAGTGGTAGCCTAAGAAAATCTTAGGCTACCATATTATATATAAAAAATTGCAAATATAAAATTTTAGGTGGAGAGCAGTATGGAGAATATATTAAATATTAAGATTGATGAAAATAAAGATAAAATGATTAGTCATATTATAGATGTAGTAAAAATACCAAGTGTTGAAAGTGAAGCTGTCGATGGTGCACCATTTGGTGAAGAAGTAAATAATGCTCTTCTTAAAGCACTTGAAATATCGGAAGAACTTGGATTTAAAACCAAAAATATAGATGGATATATGGGATATGCAGAGTTCGGAGAAGGTGAAGATTACGTTGGTGTTTTTGGACATTTAGATGTAGTTCCTGAAGGAGAAGGGTGGATTAACCCACCATATAGTGGACATATAGAAGATGGGAAGATATTTAGTAGAGGTGTTTTAGATAATAAAGGGCCTATAATGTCAGCTTTATATGGATTATATGCAATAAAAGAAAGTGGCTTAAAGTTAACTAAGCCAGTAAGAATAGTATTTGGTACTGATGAAGAAAGTGGATTTGAAGATTTAAATTATTATTTAAGTAAGGAAAAACCACCAGTAATGGGATTTACTCCAGATTGTAAATATCCTGTTGTATATGGTGAAAGAGGAAGAGCGAAAATAAGAGTTAAAGTTGATATAGATAATGAAAATAGAGTTCAAAGAACAAGAGAGTTCTTTGATTTTGTAAATAAATACATTTTAAGTAGTAAAGATAATGGGGAAAGACTTGGTATCAATTATGATGATAAAGAGTTTGGAACTATGGTTATGAGAGGATACTCATTAGATAACGATGAAAATAGCTTAGGATTTAATTTAGCATTAAGTTATCCAGCAGTAGCAACAATAGATGAAATAATGAAGCAAATAAGATCAAAAGCTACAGATAATGTAGAGATTGAACTTTTACACAACTACAATCCAGTAAAGTTTGAAAAAGACTGTTTCTTAGTTAAATCACTTCAAGATGCATACGAAGATATAACTGGATTAGATGGAACTCCTGTAACTACAACTGGAGGAACTTATGCGAAAGCTATGCCTAATATAGTTCCATTTGGACCATCATTCCCAGGACAAAAGGGAATAGCTCATAATCCAAATGAGTATATGGATATAAGCGATATTATTTTAAATGCAAAAATTTATGCACAAGCACTTTATAGATTAGCAAAATAATTAACATAATAGGGGGATAAATAATGATTACAAATAAAACTTTAGAGTTAATGAGAGAGTTAACTCAAGTTATAGCTGTATCTGGAAATGAGATAAAAATATCTAAAATACTTCAAAATTATTATGGAAAGTATACAGATGAAATTGTATACGATAACTTAGGTTCAGTATACGGGGTTAAAAAATCTAAGAAGCCAAATGCACCGAAAGTTATGATTTCATCGCATATGGATGAAGTAGGATTTATAATAAAGGATTTTACTAAGAATGGATTAATAAAAGTATTATCTTTAGGTCCAGCTTGTAAGCAAGGGTTACTAGGGCAAAGAGTTAGAGTTATGACTAATGACGGAGAAGAGTATAAAGGTACAATAGTAGCTAAATCAAATAGTGATAAGGATAAAGTATTAGATGCTGATAAGATATTAATAGATATAGGTGCATCATCAATAGAAGATTTTTCATCATTAGGAATTAGACTTGGTGATTCTATAGTTATTGATGGAAGTTTTGAAGTTCTTGCAACAGGAAAAAGAATTATGTCTAAAGCATGGAATAGCCGTTATGGATGTGCTTTAGGTGTAGAAATATTAGAAGCATTAAAAGATGTAGAACTTGATGTTGATTTATATGTTGGTTGTACAGTACAACATGAAGTAGGACTTAGAGGATCACAAACTGCTACAAATTTAATTTCTCCTGATTTAGCTATAGTTCTAGATTGCTTAACTGCAGATGATATAAGTGGAGATTCTGATGCTGTTGGTAAGCTTGGAGAAGGTGTACTTATTAACTTCTATGATAAATCAATGATGCCAAACAGAGCTTTATTAAATCACCTAATGACTATATGTAAAAATAATGGTATACCAAATCAATTCTACTACTCAATGTGTGATGGAGATGGTGGTTGGATACATAAATTACTAAGAGGATGTCCTACACTAAATGCATGTATTTGTGCTAGAAATGTTGAAAATAATAGTTCAATAATTGATGTAAATGACTATTTAGCTGCAAGAGAATCTGTTACTAAAGTTGTTAAGTCATTAAATACAGAGATGATAGAGATGTTTAGAACTGAAAATAGATAATTTTTAGTTTTATGAATCTTCATGGAGGAAATTTAAGATGAGTTTATCAAAGGAAAGTTCAATATATGATGTAGACTTAGATATGTTAAGGGAACTAAGTGAAGCAGATGGTATTTCAGGATGTGAAAAAGAAGTAAGTAGAGTTATGAAGAAATACTTGGAAAAGTATTCTGATGAAATCTCTTACGATAACCTTGGGTCAATAATAGGACTTAAAAAAGGTAAAGAAGATGGGCCTAAGATAATGATAGCTGGTCATTTAGATGAAGTTGGATTTATTGTTAGAGATATAGATAAAGATGGTTATGTTAAACTTTTACCTGTAGGGGGATGGTGGGGGCATGTTCTTCCATCACAAAGACTTATAATAACTACATCTGAAGGTAAGAAAATAGTAGGAGTTGTGGGTTCTAGAGCTCCTCATGGTATGCCTGCAAAAGAGAAGGAAAAAGTTATTTTACCTAAAGACTTACATCTAGACTTAGGTGTAGATAATAGAGAAGAAGTAGAAGCTTTAGGAATACAAATAGGTGATATGATAACACCTGATACTAAGTTTGAGGTTATGAATAATCCGAATTATTTACTTGGTAAAGCTTGGGATGATAGAATAGGTGCAGCTGTTGCTATTGATGTTTTAAGAGAGTTAGATGGAGTAGAACATGATGCTAATGTATATTCTGTAGGAACTGTTCAAGAAGAAGTTGGGATAAGAGGGGCTAGGACAGCTACTGCAAATATTAAACCAGATATAGCATTTGCTTTAGATGTTACTACTGCAAAAGATACACCGATGGATAAAGGTGGAGCTAAATTAGGTGGAGGAATAATTCTTAGTGTATTAGATTCATTATCTTTAGCTAATAGAGGATTATTAAACAAGCTAGAAGCTATAGCAAGCGAAGTGGGATTAGAGTTAAATTACGATTTTATGGTAGCTGGTGGAACAGATACTGCTAATATACATAAGAGCTTTGATGGAATAATAGCTATGACATTATCAATACCTACAAGGTATATGCATTCACACAGATTAGTTATACATCGTAGAGATTATGTAGAAACTGTTAAAATAATAGCTGAATTCTGTAAGAGGGTAGACAGAGAACTACTTGAAGAGATAAGATTAAATAATAGAAGATAAGTGAGATTCAAAATTTAAATTTTATAAATCGAACTTACTCATTCAACGAGAGGAGAAGGAGTTTCCTTCTTTATAGAGCAGATGTTGATATGCTATATCCACTTCGACACTGATTCAATAATATAAGAATTTCTATTATTTCTTACATAAGAATTGTTAAAGTTTTAAAACTCGCTAATCTCAAACAGTTAAAACTTTTAAATACAATTCTTATTCCAAAAATAATGTAATTCTAAATATTAGTTCATATGTGTCTGCGTAAATATATCCTATCAACAAAAGTTTATAAAAATTAATGTAAACTATAATTAGGAATTTAAATATATGAGGAGGTATAATTTATACCTCCTCATAAACAATATATTTTAAAAAGTTTTTGGAGGGGAAAATGAGAGAAGTTAGCGTTGAGAAGATAATTGATACAGTAAAAGAATTATGTATTGAGTCAAACTACTATTTAGGTGACGATATAAGAAATGGATTAAAAGATAGTATCGAAAAGGAAGAGTATCCTTTAGCTAATGATGTGTTAAAAAAGATATATTTAAATGCTGATATAGCAAGAGATAATAATATGCCTATATGTCAAGATACAGGGATGGCTTGTGTTTTTGTAGAGTTAGGACAAGATGTTCATATTACAGGTGGTAGCTTAGAGGATGCAATTAATGAAGGCGTTAGAAGAGGATATGAGGAAGGGTTTTTAAGGAAGTCAGTTGTAAAAGATCCTTTAAATAGGGTAAATACAAAGGATAATACTCCTGCAATAATATACTATGATATAGTTAAAGGTGATAAAGTAAAAATAACAGTTGCACCAAAGGGATTTGGTTCAGAAAATATGAGTAGAATTGCTATGCTTAAACCTTCAGATGGAATAGAGGGTGTTAAGAAATTTATATTAGAAACAGTTGAAAATGCAGGACCTAACCCATGTCCACCAATGGTTGTTGGAGTAGGTATAGGTGGAACTTTTGATAAAGCAGCATATTTAGCAAAGAAAGCATTACTTAGACCAATTGATCAAAGTAGTGAAATAGAATTTTATAAAGAATTAGAAGAAGAATTAATAGAAGAAATAAATAAGTTAGGAATTGGACCACAAGGGTTTGGAGGAAGAACTACAGCATTAGGAATTAATATTGAAGTATATCCAACTCATATAGCAGGTTTACCTGTAGCAGTTAATATAAATTGTCATGCAACTAGGCATAAGGAAAGAGAGGTTTAAATATGGAAATAAGATTAGAAACTCCGTTAACTTATGATAAGATTAAAGATCTTAAAGCTGGAGACTCTGTATTATTATCTGGAGTAATATATTCAGCAAGAGATGCAGCACATAAAAGATTAATTGAATTATTAGAAGCGGGAAAAGAACTTCCTATTGAGATAAAGGACCAAACTATATATTATGTTGGACCATCGCCAGAAAAGCCAGGACAAGTCATAGGCTCAGCAGGACCTACAACTAGTTATAGAATGGATGACTATACCCCTCAATTACTTAACTTAGGCTTAAAAGGTATGATAGGTAAAGGTAAGAGAAATGACGAAGTAGTAAAATCAATAGTAGAAAATAAAGCTGTATACTTTGGAGCAATAGGTGGAGCTGCAGCTTTAATGGCACAAAGGGTAGAAGAGTGTGAAATTGTAGCTTACGAAGATTTAGGAGCAGAGGCTATAAGAAAAATAAGAATAAAGGACTTACCGCTTATAGTTATTATAGATTCAGAAGGGAATAATCTTTATAAGATAGGAAGAGAGGAGTACTTGAAGTTAAAAAGATAGTATAGAATAAACTGGGCAGAATAAAGAAAGTATGCATTTTATTTATATAAGTGATTATTTTACTGACTTTAATTAAAGTTATTAAATATAAACAAATATATTAACGCATTAAAAAAACGCAGTTTGAAAATATAAAGGTAAAATTACAAAAACATTTATAGGTTAAGCAGATTAAAGAGAATAATCTATATAAGATAGATCTATACACGTAACGAATATTTTATGGTTAAGGATAGATGGTATGTAAATAGTGTATTTTATCTAAAAGTCACAAGATTTAAGTGTGTTATCTTAACCAAATAGCTCTTAAAAATCTACACAGTATTTTTTAGTGTGTAGGTTTTTGTTTTTATGTTGAGTTAAAAGAGTTATTTATTAAAAAAATACTAAGAAAAACCGTAGGAAAATTAAAATGGCACGGCTTTTGCTAAAGTAAATAGTATAGATATTTATTTTAAAGATTACTTTAGGAGGAAATAACAATGGATTTTAGAGTAGAAAGAGATTCTATTGGAACTAAGGAAATAGTTAAGGACGCTTATTATGGAGTACAAAGTTTAAGAGGGTATGAAAATTTCAGAATTACAGGTTTAAATGTTGATGAAAGGTTTGTAAAGGATTTAGCTATTGTTAAAAAGGCGTGTGCTATTGCAAATATGAAAGCTGGTGAATTAAAAGAAGAATTAGCTAATGCTATTGTAACAGCATGTGATGAAGTTATTGCTGGACAATTTATAGACCAATTTATTATAGATCCTATTCAAGGGGGAGCAGGCACCTCTTTAAACATGAATATGAATGAGCTAATTGCAAATAGAGCAAATGAGATATTAGGTCATGCAAAAGGTGAATATTATCCAATACATCCAAATGATCATGTAAATATGGGACAATCTACAAATGATGTTATACCAACAGCAGGAAGTATAACAGCCTATAAATATTTAGTTAAATGTGTTGATAATCTTAAGGCATTAGAAATTGCTTTTAGTGAAAAAGCAAGAGAGTTTGCAGATATAGTTAAAATGGGAAGAACAGAAATGCAAGATGCAGTTCCAATAAGTTTAGGAGCTGAATTTAAAGCTTTCTCAAGAGCTATAGGAAGAGATGTTAAGAGAATAGATGCTGTTAAAGAAGAGCTATTAGGAGTTAACTTAGGTGGTACAGCAGTAGGAACTGGTATTACAGCAAGTAGAAAGTATATGGATACAGTTGTTGATGAATTAAGCAATGTATCTGGATTAAATGTTTATCAAGTGGAAGATTTAATTGATGGAACTCAAAATTTAGATAAATATTCAGAAGTATCATCTCAATTAAAGACTTGTGCAGTTAATATAAGCAAAATTGCTGGAGATTTAATACTTATGTCTTCAGGGCCAAGAACAGGATTGGGAGAGATAAAGTTGCCATCAAAACAGAATGGTTCTTCAATAATGCCAGGAAAGGTAAACCCTGTTTTACCAGAAGTAATGAAGCAAATAGCGTTTCAAATAATGGGAAATGATTTAACTATATCTATGTCTGTTCAATCAGGACAACTAGAGTTAAATGCATTCTATCCAGTATTAATATATAACCTATATCAATCAATTAATATTTTATCTAATGGGGTAGATACATTTATAAATAATTGTGTTTTAGGAATTGAACCAAATGTTAAGAGATGTAAAGAGTTGGTTGAAGGAAGTATAGGGATTGTAACAGCTTTAGCTCCAGTATTAGGATATGAAAAGGCTGCATCAATAGCTAAAAAAGCACTTTATACAGGAAAACAAGTTAAAGAAGTTGCTGAACAAGAATCAGAGCTTAGCTCTTCAGAAATTGTAAGCTTACTAAATGTTGAAAAAATGCTAACTTACTAAAACTTAAACATAAACATGATAAAAGGCTGTTGTGTAAGCACAGCCTTTTATTTTATTTAAGAGCTAACAGTTAATAGTTTAGAGTTAATTCTTAAGTGTTTGATATGAATCTGCTATAGCTAACCTTTATCTAACGTAGTTACTGATTTATATAAATACAAAATAGTACTAAAAATAGCACTTCAACTGAAGAAATATTTATATTATATGTTTTTTCCATAACAGATGTAATATCAAATGCTAAATTGTATTCTTTATTGAAACAAGACTTTAATCTATTTAGTACAGGTAATGGATTAAAGTTTAGCAAATTTATTCTGTCATAAATTAAATCAATATGAATCTTGAAAAATTCTTCGATTCTACTAGTTTCAAAAGCTCTTTTTATAGAATCATTGCTTGCTGAAACTTCATCTACAAATTGCTTAAATGCAGAGTCATTTAATGAAAATCTATAATTACTTTTATTATCATTAATAATATTTAAATATATTTCAAAAAGATTATTTATAGTTTCTCTAGGAGTATCCTTATTTATCACGATATTATCTATGTTTTTTATTAAGTTTGTAAAACAACCTAATATAACATGACGTTGTTTTACATAAGAGTGACTTGTGATTTCTGTACTTGCATCATATGTAATATATCCATGTTCAAAGTTTAGAGAATTTAATAATTCTTTTTCTTCTATTAATGGAGAGTTAGACATACTCTTAATAAGCTCTGGTAAATCAGGACTATTAATTTTAAGTTGTTTCTTATTATTTATAAAATAATCAGAGAAGGCATTTGCAACAACTAAGGTAATATCGTTTTTTAGCTGACCTATATTATATTGGCAATGATATGATAATAGACATAACATTGCGTTGTATGAAACTAATATTGGTTTATCTAATTTCAAACTTTCTTCTTTTAAAAAGTACTCAATTAAAGTTAATCTTTCTTCAAGAAGTCTTTCATTAAGTCCGGGAAGACTTATTTTTATAGGTATTCTTCTTATGAAAGTATCTAATAAAGATGAGTTTATATCTTTATTAGTTGCACAAATAATTCTTGTAGTTGACTTTAGCTGTTTAGAAACTTCACCAAACCTTTTGAAATATCCTGTATCCATATATACAAATAGCATTTCTTGACCTTCGCTTGGAAGGTTGTGTATTTCGTCTAAGAATAAGAAGCCACCATCAGCTTGTTCAATTAGACCAGGTCTATCTTCATTAGCTCCAGTAAATGTACCTTTTTTAACTCCAAAAAGATGTGCACTTAACAATTGTGGATTGTTAGAGTAATCTGAACAATTAAAATGTACAAAAGGCATCGTTTCAGATGGCGAAAGTGATTGTGCATATTCGTACATAAGCTTTGCTAGCATTGATTTACCAACGCCTGTATCACCTATTATAAGTGAATTCATACCATTTGGTGGATAAATAATAGAAGTTTTAGCAAGTTTAATTGCTGGTGCTAATGATGGATATAAATAAGCAAGATTATCTATAGAAGATCTCGCAGAAAAATTTATGACATTAGGCGAATTTAAAAAATATTTTACTGGCCTTGATGAATTTTTGTAAAGTTTACCTAGTGAAACTAGTTTGTTTAAATCTTTACTAACGTTAGAACGTTCTAGGTTTAATGTTTTACTTATTTCTATAGTAGTAACACCTTGTCCTTTATCAAGACGTTCTATAGAGTTTAGGATTAGATCAATTCTCTTCATAAAGCTCACCCCTCAGATGTAATTGTATACAACGAATCTTATCTATAGTGTTAATTTGTGTGTTAATTTAAAAAAGTGTGTCGATTTTCCTAATAAACAATTGAATATGTATTATTTTACAACACTCTTACAATAGAAATCAATGGGTAATTATGTTGGCATAAAAATTGCTAAAATATATTATATAAGATGGACGTTTGGGAGGATGATATTATGAAATATGGAATGATTGCAACATGGAGAATGGCAGTAGAAGGAATCACGGAAGCTGCAAAAGATTTAAATAATGGAGCTACAGCAGGAGATGCTATAGAAAAAGCTATAAAAATGGTAGAAGATTATCCATTATACAAATCAGTTGGATATGGTGGACTACCAAATGAAAACTGTGAAGTTGAATTAGATGCAGCATATATGGATGGTAATACTTTATCTATTGGAGCTGTTGGAGGAATTAGAGATTTTAAGAATCCAATAAGCATAGCTAGAAAGTTAAGTGAGGAAAGATTTAATTGTTTCTTAGTTGGAACAGGGGCCGAAGAATATGCTCATAAAAATGGATTTGAAAGAGTTAACATGCTAACAGATAGAGCTAAGCAATTCTATGAAAAGAGAAGAAAAGAAACAATAGAAAAAGGATTAAGCCCATATGATGGACATGATACAGTAGGAATGATATCATTAGATTCAGAAGGTTCTATGGTGGCAGCTACTTCCACAAGTGGATTATTCATGAAGAGAAGAGGAAGAGTTGGGGATTCACCAGTTTCAGGATCAGGATTCTACTGTGATAGCGAAGTTGGAGGAGCTTCTGCAACAGGTCTTGGAGAAGACTTAATGAAAGGTTGTATATCTTATGAAATAGTAAGATTAATGAAAGAAGGAATGACTCCACAACAAGCTGCAGATACAGCTGTTTCAAAGTTACATGATGAATTAACAAGAAGAAGAGGAAAATCAGGAGATTTATCAGTAGTTTGTATGAATAACAAAGGTGAATTTGGCGCAGCTACAAATATAGCTGGTTTCTCATTCTCAGTAGTAAGAGATGGAGAAGAGCCACAAGTTTATGTATGTAATAAACAAGAAAATGGAGTTACTACATATGAACCAGCTAGTCAAGAATGGTTAGATGCTTATATTAAGAGAATAAACTCACCAGTGACTTTTGATTAGTTAAGAGTTAAGAATTTATGTAGAAACTTCTTAGGGAGTTTCTATAATACTATTATTTAGTGGGAGGATAGGAGTATGGCTATTTATGAAGCTTGTGTTGGTAACTATATTGAGGCAATAGAAGCTGAAAAGCGTGGCGCTAATAGAATAGAGTTATGTGATAACTTAATGCAGGATGGTACTACACCAAGCTATGGTACTATAAAGCTTGCAGTTGAAAAAACTAATATACCAGTGATGGTTATAATAAGGCCTAGAGGTGGAAATTTTGAATACTCTTCTGATGAAGTTGAAATTATGAAGGAAGATATTAAAGTATGTAAAAAACTAGGAGCTCATGGAGTAGTAATAGGTGCTTTAAAGGAAAAAGAGATAGATTTAGAAACTATAGAAGCTTTGCTAGAAGAATGCGAAGGTTTAAGTGTTACATTCCATATGGCATTTGATGAAATAGATGATAAATATAAAGCTATTGATAAATTGGCTGAGTTAGGAATAAATAGAATTCTTACAAAGGGTGGAAAAGCAAATGCTATAGAAGGTAAAGATGAATTAAAGGCATTTTCAGAGTATGCAAATGGAAGAATTTCAATAATGCCAGGTAAAAGTGTTACTAAAGAAAATAGAGATTATCTTTTAGAATATACAAATACAGTAGAGATTCATGGTAGTAAAGTAGTTTAATTAAAGAAATAGAGGTGCTTTAATATGAGTATATATGAAGAATCATTAAAATTTCACGAAGAATTAAGAGGAAAATTTGAAGTAGTTTCAAGAGCTAAGGTAGATAATGAAAAAGATTTAAGCTTAGCTTATACTCCAGGTGTTGCAGAACCTTGTAGAGAAATTGCAAAGGATCCAAACAATGCTTATATCTATACAAGAAAATGTAATACAGTTGCTGTAATTTCAGATGGTACAGCTGTTTTAGGTCTTGGCGATATTGGACCATTAGCTTCTTTACCAGTAATGGAAGGAAAAAGTATACTATTTAAAAACTTTGCAGATGTAGATGCATTTCCAATAGTTTTAAACACTAAAGATACTGATGAAATAGTAGAAACAGTATCTAGAATTGCTGGGTCTTTAGGTGGAATAAACTTAGAAGACATATCTGCTCCAAGATGTTTTGAAATAGAAAGAAGACTTAAAGAAAAGTTAGATATTCCAGTATTTCATGATGATCAACACGGAACTGCTATAGTAGTTTTAGCAGGAGTAATGAATGCTTTAAAGATAATTAAGAAAGAACCTTCAGATTTAAAGGTAGTAATGAGTGGAGCTGGAGCAGCAGGAGTTGCTATAGCAAAGCTTTTATTAAGCTTTGGAGTAAAGAATATAGTTATGTTCAATAAAGAAGGCATTATAGAGAGAAATAAAGAGTACACTGATCCATCTTTAGTTGAGATTTCTAAAATAACTAATCCTAACAATGAAAGTGGTACTTTAGCTGATTCAATTAAAGGAGCAGACGTATTTGTAGGGGTATCTGCACCAAATCTTCTTTCAACTGAAATGGTAAGCACAATGAATAAAGATGCTATAATATTTGCCATGGCAAATCCAGTACCAGAAATATTCCCAGAGGATGCTAAAAAAGGTGGAGCTAGAATAATAGGAACTGGAAGATCAGACTTTCCTAACCAAGTTAATAATGTGCTTGCATTCCCAGGTATATTTAGAGGAGCGCTTGATGTAAGAGCAAGTGATATAAATGAAGAAATGAAGTTAGCGGCTGCACATGCTATAGCTAATGAAGTTTCAGAAGAAGAATTAAGTGAGGATTATATACTTCCAAAAGCACTTAATAAGAATGTAGCAAAAGCTGTTGCAGAAGCAGTAAAGCAAGCAGCAATTGATAGTGGTGTTGCTAGAATAAAATAATAAAGATAAGTAAATTAATAGTGAACTAGATAATTTAACGATGAAATAATAACTAGTAAAGAGATTGTATCTAATTATTTATATAATAAGAATACAATCTCTTTAAATATATATTTTTATTTATTATTCCTTATAAATATTTTTTTCTTTCCAGCCTAAATCAAAAGGTATGTTATTAGAATTAATAGTGGTAGAGTTTACTAATGGATAGTTTTTAGAATCATATCCACAAACCACCCCTTTATGATCAACAAAGTTGAACTTTTTATAAGATACTATGTCACCAATATTAAGGTTATCTGTAATAACAAAATTTTTATTAAAAGATTTAGAAAATTCTAAATGACTTCCATTTAGATTATAAGCATAATTATTAGAGGTATTATTTAAAAAGTCTAAGTAGTAGTCTTTTTCAATTTCAAAGCTATTATCTATTTTATTAAGAGAGAGTATATGAATTAAGTTTACATTAAATGTATTTACAGTGTTATCATCGTAGTAAACATAATTAAATTCACAATTTTCATCAGCTTTGAAAGTAATCATATCACCAGTATCTCTTAAATCCTTTATTGTAACACTAGAGGTTATAGAAGTGAATATTATACCACGTTCAATAGCCCAATCTCTTAAGTAAGATATACGTTTGAGTTCATTATTAAATGAATAGGTACTATTAGTATGAGTTAAGTTATAAAACATAGATAAATCATGTACCTCACCAGTTAAAAATGCATTATTTCTTTTTGAAAATAAATCTGAAATATATTCTGTAGCCTTTAATTCAAGAGAAATAGTATTTTTGTTAAAACTACCTACATCAAATGTTTCATCTTCTAAACCATAATTATTTGAACTTAAATTGCTTGTTTTAGAAATATTAAGAGCAAAAAGAAAGAAAAGAGTAATAATAAAAATACTATAAGCTATAAAATATAAAAAATTTTTAAGATGTGTTGAGAAATACTTATCATTATTAAAAAATTTCATTTTTATACCTTCTTTAAGTGAGATTCTAAATCTTTGATTTAGTTAATCGAAGTTAAGTGAAAGTCCAAATTTTAATTTGGTAACTTGAACTTACTCTGTAAGAGTACTCCTACGAATGCATATGAGTAGTGAGTTTCCTTAACTGAAAATCCAAATCTATGATTTGGTAATTTGAAGTTACTCCTACAAATGTATATGAGTAGTGAGTTTCCTTAACTGAAAATCCAAATCTATGATTTGGTAATTTGAAGTTACTCCTACGAATGTATATGAGTAGCGAGTTTCCTTAACTGAAAATCCAAATCTATGATTTGGTAATTTGAAGTTACTCCTACGAATGTATATGAGTAGCGAGTTTCCTTAACTGAAAATCCAAATCTATGATTTGGTAATTTGAAGTTACTCCTACGAATGTATATGAGTAGCGAGTTTCCTTAACTGAAAATCCAAATCTATGATTTGGTAATTTGAAGTTACTCCTACGAATGTATATGAGTAGCGAGTTTCCTTATAAAAATCAAATAATATTTATTATATTTCCCTTAAGTATTGAGTATATACTCAATGTAAAGGTAAAATTAATATTAACAGGAAAAATAAATCAGTACATTTTAAGTATATTTTGGGATAGGGTTGATTTATGAATAAAGTAGACAAAAACATATTATTAATTATTATGTTTATAGTCTAAGATACTATATTTACACTATGTAGATGTATTAATAAAGTAAAATTAGTTAAAGTATGATAATTATAAATTAATATAAAGAGGTGTATGGCGAGATGATTAGATTTGGAATTGTAGGAACAAATAATATAACAACTTGGTTTTTAGATGGAGCAAGTTTAGTAAAAGATTTTAAACTAACAGCAGTTTACTCAAGAACAGAAGAAAAAGCAAAAGAGTTCGCCAATAGATATGGCGTACAAAATACATTTACTAGTCTTGAAGAGATGGCGAAAAGTGATTTAATAGATGCTGTATATATTGCATCACCTAATAGGCTACATGCAGAGCAAGCTATATTATTTATGAATAATGGAAAGCATGTATTAGGAGAAAAAGCATTTGCTTCAAATACAAAAGAAGTTAATAAAATGATAGAAGCTGCTAAGAAGAATAATGTAGTGCTAATGGAAGCAATGAAAACTACGCTTATGCCAAATTTTAAGGTTGCCATGGAGAATATTCACAAGATAGGTAAAGTAAGAAGATACTTCGCAAGCTTTTGTCAATACTCATCAAGATACGATAAGTATAAAGAAGGAATAGTATTAAATGCATTTAATCCAGAATTATCAAATGGAGCGTTAATGGATATTGGGGTATATACTATAGCGCCTATGGTAGCTCTTTTTGGAAGACCAAATGAAATAAAGGCAAGTAGTTATATGCTTGAATCAGGAGCAGATGGAGAGGGAACAATAATATTTAAGTATGATGATAAGGAGGCTTCAGTAATATATTCTAAAATATCTAATTCACATCTTCCTACAGAAATCCAGGGGGAAGAGGGGACTATGATAATAGATAGAATAAATACAATGGGCTCTGTTAAGATTATATATAGAGATGGGAATGTTGAAGATTTAACTCAATATCAAGAAGAACATAATATGTGCTATGAAATTGAAGAATTTATTAATATAATACAAAGTGGAGAAAAAGAATCAAAGATTAATTCTTTAGAATTCTCTAAAAATGTAATGGAAATAATGGATGAGGCAAGAAGACAGATTGGTCTTGTATATCCAGCAGACAGAAATTAGTTTACTATGAAAAACTGAAGAGTTGACTAATTCAAGGTGAAAGGTTTAGATTTCGCTAAAAGGGAAAAGTCTGCTTCGTAAAAGAAGAAATGTTACTGTGTAAGGAAAAAGGAGAAAAGAAAATGGCTTTAAATATAATTGATATTGCTAAGTTGGCTGGGGTTTCAAAATCAACAGTATCTAGATATCTTAATAGTGGATATGTTAGTGAAGAATCTAGAAGCAAGATACAGAAAGTACTTGATGAAACTGGGTTTCAACCACAGAGACATGCTAAGAGCATGAGAACTAAGAAGACAAATTTAATAGGAGTTATAGTTCCTAAAATTAGTTCTGAAACAATAGCAAGAGTTGTTGAAGGAATGACAGATATATTTTCTCCTAAAGGATATGATGTTCTTATTGCTAACACAAATTTATCTATAGAAAAAGAAATTGAATATCTAAACATATTTAAAAATAATAATGTCGATGGAATTATATTTATAGCAACGAAGGTGACAGATGCTCATATTAAGGTAATGAATGATGTTCAAGTTCCGATTGTAGTAGTAGGTCAAGAAATTAATGGTTATCCATCAGTTTACCATGATGATTATAATGCTGCAAAAGATAGTGTAAAGTATATTATAGATAAAGGTCATAAAAATATAGGCTTTGTTGGAGTATATAAAGAAGATATATCAGTTGGACATTATAGAACAAAAGGATATATTGATGGAATTATAGATTCAGGAATAAAGGTAAACGAAAATTATATAAAGGTTGGAGAGTTTTCATCTGAAAGTGGATATAATCTTGCTAAAGAAATAATGGAAAATGATAAAGATGTTACTGCAATTTTAGCAGTTACTGATAATATTGCAGTTGGGGTAATAGAGTATTTAAGAGAAAATAATTATAGAGTACCTGAAGATGTTGTGGTAATGGGAATGGGAGACTCTAGAATATCAAAAGTAATAACGCCTAAATTAACAACAATTCACTTTCATTATAAAACTTCAGGAAGAAAAAGTGCTGAAATAATATGCGAAATTCTAGGAAATGGAATAAACTCCTCAAAAAACTTGTATAAAAATATTAAACTTAACTATGGACTTATAGAAAGAGACAGTATATAATAACCTTATGAAAAGGTTATTATTTTCTTATGCATGGGAACGTTCCCTTTAAATGAGGAATATAAATATTATCAAAAAAACATATTAAGTATATTTAAGATAGTATTTTCTTATGCAAAATGTGGGAACGTTCCCTGGTGTAGTGGAATATGAAGAAGCTAAGCAGGGAAAATATTAAAAAGACTTTTTAAAGTAGAGTATGGGATTTTAAATAAATGAAATTACACTGTAAGTATACACATACGGATATATATGAATAGTGTGTTTCATAGCTTTTAAATTACAAGGAGGAAGTAAAGATGGGATCAAATAAGTATTTTGATTGTGCCAATAAAATATTACAGTTTATTGGTGGTAATGAAAACGTTGCTAGTGCAGCACACTGCGCAACAAGATTAAGATTAGTTGTAAAAGATGAGAGCTTAATTAACAAAGAGGAAATCGAGAATTTAGACTTAGTAAAAGGTGCTTTTATGAATGGAGGACAATTCCAAGTAATAATAGGGCAAGGCATAGTAAATAAAGTTTATGCTGAGTTTGCAAATATTACAGGAATTAAAGAGATGAGCACAGCTGACGTAAAGGCAGAAGGTGCTAAGAAGCTAAATCCATTACAAAGATTAGCAAAAGTATTATCAGATATATTTGTTCCAATTATACCAGCTATAGTTGCGGCAGGACTTTTAATGGGATTATTAGGGCTTGCAGGTAAGTTTGGATTAGAACAATATTCTAATACTTGGTGGTGGATGATGCTTGATTGGTTTAGTTCAGCAGCATTTAACTTCTTACCTATATTAGTTGCAATTAGTGCAGCAAAGGTATTTGGATGTAATCCATACTTAGCAGCAACAGTTGGTGGAATAATGATTCACCCTGCACTTCAAAATGCATGGACTCAAGGTACTGGTTATGAAACTATTAAAGTTTTAGGCTTAATTGATATGCCTTTACTTGGATATCAAGGAACAGTATTACCTATATTAATAGTTATTTTTGTAATGTCTTATATAGAAAAAGGAACTAGAAAAATTGTTCCAGAATTACTTGATATATTATTAACTCCATTAATAACTGTTTTAGTTACAGGATTCTTAGCATTAGCAGTTATAGGGCCAGCAGCTAACTTTATCGGTGCGGGAATTAGTACGTTCTTAACATTTGCAATAGATAAGTTAGGAATAATTGCAGGGCTTTTATTCGGAGGAGCTTATTCATCAATAGTTATTACTGGAATTCACCATAGTTTCCACGCTGTAGAGCTTAGTGTTTTAGCTGAAACAGGAGTTAATACATTACTACCAATTTGGTCAATGGCAAACGTTGCTCAAGGGGGAGCGTGTTTCGCAGCATTCTTATTAACAAAGAATAAAAAGATGAAGGCTATTGCATTACCATCAGCTATAAGTACATTATTTGGTATAACTGAAGCTGCTATCTTTGGGGTTAACTTAAGATACAAGACTCCGTTTATAGGGGCAGCAATAGGTGGTGCAATTGGTGGAGCTTATGTTGTAGCAATGAAAGTTGGAATGACTGCAGTTGGTGTTACAGGTATACCAGGTATGGCAATAACAGCTTCAGGATCAACGCTTCACTATATAATAGGATTAGTTATTGCAGTAGGTGTTGCATTTGTAGCTACTATGTTTATGGGAATTAAAGAAGAAGCTTAGTAAATCAATAATTATTAATTAGAAATTAATAATTAAATGTTATGAAGAGAAGAAATTGTCTTAGGACAATTTCTTCTTTTTGTATTAATATATTAGGCTATACGTTTAGCAAATTAAAATGAATAATATATAGCTAGTAATTATTGTTTTGATAAGAAATATAATAAATTTTAACCTGAATATTAATTATAATTAAATAATATAGAACAAATATAGACATATAAGAATACCATATTAACTAAAGGAAGTGTTAATTATATGTCTTTGGAAGTAGTTGGATGTTATAGGGAGTTAAGCTCAATAAAAGAGGAATGTAAAACATATTTATCTTATCATGCTGTCTTAATAATGAGTGATGGAAGTACTTGTGATGGAATTATTGAAGGTGTGGATGATGATAGTGATGAAATCATAGTGTTAGTTGGAGAAGATGTAGTAATTGATGATGGAGATAATATGAGTCGTCAACAACCTATGGGATATAAAGGCCCTAATAGATATAGAAGATTTAGAAGAAGAAAATTTCCAATCAATAGAATAAACAGATTGGATTTATTGAGGTATCCGTTTATTTATCCAGTATATCCATATCCGTACCCATATCCATTTTTCCCTTATTAATGTATTATTATAAGAAATATTATAATTTTGACTTACTAAGCTACTCTTTTGGAGTAGCTTTTTTACTTTACGTTTAGATACATGTAATAAGATATGTAATATAATAAATTATGAGGCTATTGATAACAATGTAAAAAAAGTAAAATGAATACAAGAAGTTACTATTAAATAATAAAAAATAGTATAAAATAAATATATTGATTTACCGTAGAAAAATATGGTATTATTTACATGTGAAAATTAAATAGGCAAATCTAGGGAAATCTAGAGACGCAAAGCTATAGGGACTAAGGTTATTTTAACTATGTCAGCCAGTTGCCAAAGGGTACATTATACTTTTTGTTTTATAAGGTTAGTAAATTTATATATTTTGAACTAATATTTATTTTTTAGTGAGTATTTTTACTTATAAAGAATCAATATAAAGGCTACTATATAAATATTATTACTTATGATTATTAAGCTACTCTTTTGGAGTAGCTTTTTTTAATGTACTCCTCTGGGAATAAAAATTATTTCAAGGGGGAAATGCAAATGTTAAAAAGAAAGTTATCTACGATTATCTTGGCAGCAACGATAACAAATATGATTTCTACTCCTATTAATGTTTTAGCAGACACGCTAAATAATGCAAGGATAGAAGTTGCACAAGATGAAAAAACATTAGGGGGACAAGCTACCATAACAAAGTTCAGCTTACAAAGTAGCCAATACTTAGAAAGCTATAATGAAGTATTTAAAATGGATAACTCTAACATCAAATCTATAAGTAATAATGGGGGGAAATATTCAGGAAGTACTATTGATAAAGCAATAGATGGAAACCTTCAAACACATTGGGAAACAGGAAAGCCTAATAGTTCAACTTTTACAAATGAAGTAGTGATAACATTTGAGGAAGTTGAAACTTTAAATAGGATTGTTTATGCAGCAAGAAGAGATGCTGGAGGAAAAGGTTTTGCTCAAGAGGTAGAAATTTATTCATCACGTACAGAAAATGAAGATGATTTCGAGTTAGTTGCAAGTGGTGAATATTCGGGCTCTAGTAGTGATATTGTACAAATAAAGTTTGAGGCAACAGAATTTAAAAGAGTAAAATTTGTATTTAAGAAAGCTGCAAATAGTTGGGCAAGTGCATCAGAATTTATGTTTTATAAAGAAGATAACATAATAGATAAAATGAATAATATATTCACTAATGAATCGAAGAATGAGTTAAGTGAAGAGTTTAATACACTAGAAAAACTAGAGGCTTTTGATGTAGAGGCAAGTACACATCCATTATATAATGAAATAGCAGAGGATATTAATAATGCTAGAATAATATTAGAAGGAAAGAAGTTGGAATTTACAGAGGCTAAGGTAGCTAATTTTAAATCATTTAATGATGAAAGATTAGATAATTATGATGAATTATTTAAAGTGCCTTTAGAAAAAATTACAAGTATAACAACTAATGGTGGGCATTATGCTTCTAATGTCATAGCAAGAGCTATGGATGGAGATGTAAATACAAATTGGCATTCTGGAAAACAAAATTCATCTAGCCATACAAATGAAGTGATAATAACTTTAGATGAGTTAACAACAATAGACAGAATAATGTATACAAGCCTAGTTTCTAGAGGTTTTGCACAGGAATTTGAGATATATGGATCTAGAACATCAGAAGGAGATACTTTTGAAAAAATATCAGAAGGATCTACTAGTATTACAACTAAAGATACCTTACAGATAAAGTTTAAAGAAACAGAAGTAAGAAGAATAAAATTTGTATATAAAAAGGGATATGAAAATTGGGCTTTAGCTTCTGAATTTGGTTTATATATGCCAGATGAGTTGGACCAAAAAATAGACATATTGTTTGTAGATGAAAATATGAATGAAGTTAATCCTGAATTTGGAACAATTGCTGCTATTGATAGTTTAATAGAAGAAGCTGAATGTCATCCATTTGAAGCGGAATATATTGAAAAGTTAAATCTGGCTAAAGAGTTAGTTGAATTTGGACAAATTCAAAGTGGCACGGCTAATGTATCTAAATTTCAACCTTTTTATACAGATTATATAAATGAATATGATGATGTATTTAGAGTTCAAAATTTAAGCATAAGTAACAATGGGGGGCAATATTCTAGTTCTGCAATAAAGTATGCAATAGATGAAGATGCAAATACTCACTGGGAAACTGGAAATCCAAATAGTAATACTTTTAAAAATGAAGTTATATTAACATTAGAAGAAGCGGAGATGATAAGTAGATTAACTTATAAATCCAGAGTTAGTGGTAAAGGATTTGCGGAGCAGTTTAGTATATATATATCACCAGTTGCTTCAGGGGATAACTTTCAAAAAGTAACAGAAGGTAGTTATACAGTAACTACTGATATGTTAGAAATACAATTTGAGGCTACTAAGGCTAAAAGAGTAAAGTTTGTATTTGATAAAGCTCATGAAGGTTGGGCATCAATTTCAGATATAAGATTATATAAAGAAGATTTAGTATCTAAAAAAATGAAAACACTATTTACAAATGGGTTAATGGATACTGTTTCAGATGAGTTTAATACTATAGAAAAGTTAGTAGAGTTTGAAAATGAGGTTAGTGAGCATCCACTAGCACCTGTGTATTTAAAAGATATACAAATGGCTAAAGAAAGTGTAAGTGGTGAGTTGCAAACTATTAAAACTGTTGTTGCAGAGCAGTATGGAGATAGAAATGCACATGCAAATAATAATCTAAAGTTTGGGTTTGGTAATAATAATCAACCTACTGGGATATTTGCTATGGCAGGAGAAACAATAACAGTATATGTTGATGCAGAACCAGGGCAACCATTACCACAATTGATGTTTTCACAACAGGAAGGAAGTTTTGCTAGCTGGGGAAGAACTGTAAGTTTACATGTAGGTAAAAATGTGATAACTGTACCAGCTGTTAGTCAAAATGATGGATGGTATAGACATGATGTAACTCCAGGAGGAGCTGTATATATAGTTAATCCATATACAGAAGAACAACAAAGTAAAGCACCTGTTATAAGATTTGCATCAGGTTGTGAACAATTTCCTATGATGGATAAAAACACTGATGAGCAAGAATTCTTAGAGCTTTTAAAAGATTATAAAGCAAGACTTGATGCAGACAAAGCAGAAAATCCAAATGTTATGGATAGAAAAATGATAGATGTTGCAGAAATAGTTTCAGACCATCTTGTATTTACAGGAACTGCAACAGGGGCATATGAAGCTTATATAAATCAAGAATTTGGTCCAATGAATACTGTAAATATGTATGATGATCATATGGATATGATATTTGAATATTTGGGAATGGACGGAAGTAGTATAAATAATGATATTAAGTATACTAGGGAGAATATAAGATTAGCGCAACCATTTGGATATATGTATGCAGCTGGAGGTCATATAGGTGTTCAAGGTGACGTAATGGTATCTATGTTAACTAGTGTAGGTGGATGGGGTGTTGACCATGAAATGGGCCATAAACTTGATATAGGGGTAAGAACTATAGGTGAAGTTACAAATAATATGATACCTCAAAATTCATCTTACTATTATAATAAACCAAATAAAAGAATACCTTTTGAAAGTCATGTTTTCAAGAATGTTATAGCAACGGATAATAACAGCTATTACGCAGGTGGATATTTTGAAAACTTAGCAGTATTCTGGCAATTAGAAATGATATATCCAGGATATTGGGGAAAAGTAAATGCTCAATATAGAGAAAATAACGTAATTTTAGATTCTGAAAATGCAGCAAATGATAAATTAAATCAGCTAGCAAAATACTCTAGTATAGCTTTAGAATTAGATTTAAGTGAGCATTTCGAAAGACATGGATTCTGGGTTTCTGATGAGACAAAAGAATTATTAAGTAAATATCCAAAGCCAGATATAAAAACTTGGTATGCTAATTATGATTATATAGAGTATGAAGGTGAAGGATTTAATGGTAATCCAGAATTAAATGTTAATGTTCTTGATGAAAATGGAAATGTAAAATTATCATTTAATGTTAATGAAAATTCAAAAAATGATGTGTTAGGTTACGAAATATTTAAAGATGGTGAGTTAATAGGATTTACTTCAACTAATAGTTTCGTGGATACAGAATCAAATGTAGGGGAATCAGTAAATTATACTGTTATACCTTACGATAAGAAATTAAATACTGGGAAGGAAGTAGTAGTAAACTCTTTAACTCCAAGTTTAAGTGTACAACAAGAATCAATAAGTATAAAACTTAGAGAAGAATTTGAGCCAATAAATTTAGTTAAAGCATTAAATTACAATGGAGAAGATATAACTTCAAATATAGTTATAAATGGGGAAGTAAATGTAAATAAAAAAGGAATTTATCAATTAGAATATACTATTGATGATAATGGCGTAGTTGTCACAAAGACAGTAAATGTTGAAGTTGTAAGTGATTATGATTATCTATCAGATACAGCTTGGACAAGCATTACAACTCAGTATGGAACTCCAAGAAGAAATTCTAACATAAAGGGAAGAGTAAATGGAGAAATAAAAACTTTTGATAAAGGGTTTGGAATACATGCAAATGGTAAGATAACTTATGATTTATCAAATGTAGATTATGATAACTTTGAAGCATTAGTTGGAATTGATATGAGCATAGCCTCTCAAAGTAACTCAAGTGTAGTATTTAAGGTTATTGGTGATGGTGAAGTTCTAGTTAGTACAGATGTAATAAAACATGCAGATAATATGGTTGCTATAAATGTTCCGATTAAGGGTATTCAAGAGTTAGTTATAGAAGTTAATGATGGAGGAAATGGTAATACTTCTGACCATGCAGTAATAGGGAATCCAAAGCTAACTACTAATAACGCTAAACCTTCTTTAAGTGTTATAGATAAGACTTATAAATTAGGAGAAACAGTAGATTTTAATGAAGGTATAACTGCCATTGATATTGAAGATGGAGATTTAACTGCAAGCATAGAAATAATTTCAAACAACTTTGAAGAAAATAAAGCTGGAAGATTTGAAGTTACTTATAGAGTTACTGATAGTGATAATAACATGGTTGAAAAAACTTCATATGTAACAGTGTATGAGGAGTTTGAAGTTGTAAAATCTAAGTATGGACAATTCAATAATTTAGAAGCATATAATGAAAAGTTTAAAATATCAGTAGTTTCAGTATCTAATAATGGTGGGAACTATGGAAGTAGTGGAATTAGTTATGCTATAGATAATAACGTTAATACCCATTGGGAAACTGGTAAGCCAAATAGTTCTACATTTAAAAATGAAGTTATATTTGATTTAGGTGAACTTGCTGAAATTGATAAAATTGCTTATAAAGCAAGAAGTGGTGGAAAAGGCTTCGCTACAAAATTTGAAATTTATGTTTCAACAGAAGCAGAAGGAAATGACTTTGTTTTAGCTGGTATAGGTTCATATACTGGTAGCAGAAATGATGTTATTGAAATAGATATAGCTAAAACAGAAGTTAGAAGAGTTAAATTTAAGTTTGTTGAAGCTTATGATTCATGGGCAAGTATTGGAGAGATGTCATTCTATAAAACTGATGAATTAGCAGATAAAATAGCTAATGAATTATTTGTGGATGAAAGTAAAACTGCTGTAATGGAAAACTATAACACATTAGAAAAGTTAGAAGCTTTAAGAAATGAAGTTTCAAACCATCCAGCATCAAGTTTATTCCAAGAAGATTTAAATAAGGCTGAAGAACTTATAAGGGCTAGCTTCCCAGTATTAAATATACCAAAATCAGTATCAACTAAATTAGGACAAGTTATAGAATTAGATGAAGAATATTCTGCAACTGATATTGAAGATGGTGATTTAACTTCAAGTATTGAAGTTAGTGGAAATGTTAACTTTAATAAAGCAGGTAAATATCCTATAACTTATAAAGTAACTGATAGTGATGGAAATACTGTAGAAGCTACAAGAACAATTGCAGTTGTAGATATGAATGATTATTCTTATCTAACAGATTATGAGTGGAAGTCAACTTCAAATAGCTATACTGCTCCTAAAAAGGATATTTCAATAAGTGGAAGAGCATTGAGATTAACAGATGAGAATGGTAAAGAAGTAGCTTATGAAAGAGGTATAGGTGCTCACTCAACATCTACAATAATTTATGACTTAACTGATAAGAATTACGATTATTTCACTTCATATGTTGGAGTAGACAGACAAATGTATAATACGGTTGGTTCAGTAAGCTTTGAAGTTTATGTAGATGGAGAAAAGAAGTTTGATTCAGGATTAATGAATTCTAAAGATATACAAAAGTTTGTTGAAGTAGATATAAATGGAGCTAAAGAGTTAAAGCTTGTTGTAACTGATGGCGGAAATGGAAATGGTTCAGACCATGCTACATGGGGAGATGCAAAGTTGCATTATGCAAACAATGAAGCTGTTGAAGTTAATAGAGCAGAGTTAGATGCTTTATTAGAAATAATAAATGAATTAGATATAAATGCTTATTCAGGAGAAAGTTTTACAAATCTTCAAGTTTTATTAGAAGAGGTAAAAATAAGTTTAGCAGATGGATATAATCAAGTGGAAATAGACTATTTATATTCAAAATTGAATGAAGTATATGAAGCTTTAGTAAAGCTATCAGACTTACAAGCTGCAATTAATGAGGTGGCTTTAATAGATAAGGAACTTTATACAGAAGAAACTGTAGCTGTTCTTGAAAAAGTTCTAGAAAGAGCAAATACTATGTTAGTTGATAAATCTATAAAACAAGAAGCAGTAGACTCTATGGTAAAAGAAATATATTCTGCAATAGATAATTTAGAAATGAATGTTGATTTAAATGAAGTAATTAATGTACCAGATAGAATTTTAAGAGATGCTATTAAAGAAACTTTAGAATTAACATCAAATACAATAACTATAGGTGATATGTACAGATTAACTTCATTAAATGGTGAAGGGTTAATGATTAGCAGTTTAGAAGGCTTACAATATGCTAAAAATTTAGAAACATTAAATTTAAATTATAATGAAATACAAGATTTATCACAATTAAGTAGTTTGAGAAAACTAACAGATATTAGTGTTATAGAACAATATATAGCTGTAGGTATGGCATATGTTACTGATGGAAAGGTGACAATAGATGAGGAAGTTATAGATATAACTGGTGAAAAAATGATGCCTAAGAAAGTTTTGATTGCAAATGTAGAAGGATCAAAGACAATTGATGCAATATCAGTGATAGAGGACAATAAAATTTCTATAGATAAAGGTCTTTTATATAGTGGAGTAAATAGTGTATCTTTAATATACCAAAGCTTAGATGGAAAATATGAAGCAACTACTATATATATGCTAACGAACTAAAGATGATTTTATTTAGTTAATAATATTTTTATACTATAAAGAGAGCTTATTAAAAGAGATAAGCTCTCTTTTAATAATAGTAGATTATTTTTAGATGCATATAAATTAATAGTAAATATATTTTTATATATAATTAATGGTAATAAGAGGTAAGAAAAGAGGTATAAATTAAGAAAGATATTTGATGATAGGGGTTAATAGTTTATATTAAAAATGTATAGTGAGAAGAGTTGGATGATTAATTAAAAAATATAGACTAAGTGTATAGAAAAGTATATAATTATTTTATAGAAGTAAATGTAAATATGTTTATTGATATATTTTTTTACGAATATAGGGGAACGTTCCCATGTTTGTATAGGAGGAGAGAAAATGAAAAAAGTAATTTCAATAGGTGAAGCATTAATAGATTTTATACCACATGAAAAAGGTGTTGCATTAAAGGATGTGTCTAACTTTTTAAGAGTAGCAGGGGGAGCTCCTCTTAATGTTGCAGCAGCAGTATCAAAACTAGGTGGAAGCTCTGTTATGTTAACTAAGCTTGGAGTAGATGGTTTTGGAGATCACATATTAGAAGAAATTAAGCCTTTAGGAGTAGATACTTCAAGGATTTTAAGAACTAAAGAAGCAAATACAGCATTAGCATTTGTATCATTAAAAGAAGATGGAGAAAGAGATTTTTCATTTTATAGGAACCCTAGTGCAGATATGTTATTAAATAAAGATGAAATAGATGAAGAGACATTTAAAGATGGAGGAATACTTCATTTTTGTTCAGTAAGTTTAATTAATGCTCCAATAAAGGAAGCTCATAGAAAGGCGATTGAATTTGCAAAGAAGAACAAATGTATAATAAGTTTTGATCCTAATGTTAGATTACCATTATGGGAAACGCCAGAGTTATGCAGAGAAGCAATATTAGAATTCCTTCCATATGCAAATATAGTAAAGATAAGTGATGAGGAATTAGAATTTATAACTGGAATTAAGGATGAAAAGAAAGCATTAGAATTCCTATTACAAGGTGATGTTAAAGTAATAATTTATACAAAGGGTACTAATGGAGCAGAGTTTATTACTGGGAATACTACTGTATTTTCACCTTCATTTAAAGTAGTTGCTCAAGATACTACAGGTGCAGGAGATTCATTTATAGGTTCATTCTTATACCAAGTTGCAGATGAAGAATATTCATTAGAAGAACTAGTAAACCTAGATGAAGAAAAAATTAAAGCTATATTAACATTCTCGAATGCTACAGCTGCATTAACCGTATGTAAAAGAGGTGCTATAGGTGCATTACCAACTAAGGAAGAAGTTTTAGCGATGATACAAGGGAGATAATAATGCTTAAAGAAAAGTTTTTAAATGAAATTAAAGAGTGTAAAGAAAAATATTTAGATATAGTTAAAAATGATAAATGGAGAAATAAGTATCATATAATGGCTCCAATTGGATGGATAAATGACCCAAATGGATTATGTGAATTTAATGGGGAGTATCATTGCTTCTATCAATATTCACCACTTACACCAATGGGGGGACAAAAGTTTTGGGGGCATTATGCTTCTAAAGATTTAGTTAACTGGGAAGAAAAAGAAGTAGCTATTTTCCCAGACATATATGAAGATAAGGACGGAGTATATTCAGGTTCTGCGTTTGTTAAAGATGGTACTGTATACTTCTTCTACACAGGAAATTCAAAGGAACCAGGAGAACATGATTATATTTATACAGGAAGAGGGCATAATGTTATTCTTGTAACTAGTAAAGATTGTGTTAATTTTTCAGAAAAGACTATAGTACTTAGAAATGAAGATTATCCTAGTAATATGTCATGCCATGTTAGAGACCCTAAAGTTTGGGAAGAAGACGGAATTTATTACATGGTTTTAGGAGCGAGAACAAGAGATGATAAGGGATGTATATTATTATATAAATCAAAAGATCTTTATAATTGGGAGCTTCATTCAATTCCAGCAGGGGAAGAAGAAAAAATGGGATATATGTGGGAATGTCCAGATATATTTAAATTAAATAATAAAGAAGTATTTATGTTCTCTCCACAAGGTGTAGAAGCAGAGGGATATAAATATAACAATGTTTATCAAACAGGATATACTATAGGACATTTTACTGATAATAAAAAAGTTTTAGAGCATGGAAAATTTGATGAAATAGATAGAGGGTTTGATTTCTATGCACCTCAAAGTTTTGAAGATAGCAAAGGTAGAAGATTATTTATAGGATGGATGGGAGTTCCAGATGCAGTAGAGCATAAGAACCCTACAATAGATAACTTCTGGCAACACCAACTAAGCATTCCAAGAGAATTAGTTTTGAAAGATGAAAAAATATATCAGATTCCAGTTAAGGAGCTAGAGACTTTAAGAAAAGACAAGCTAGAAATAAAAAATGTTGTATTAAAAGATAGAATAGATAAAGATATATTCGAATCGAATACATTTGAACTAAATATAGAGTTTAATGATTCAAATGATTTTATTGTAGAATTAAGAGAAGATTGTAGACTTTCATTTAAAGATAAGGTATTTAAATTAGAGCTTGGAAAATCAGGATACGGAAGAGATATGAGAGCCGTTGAAATAGAGTCAGTAAAATCACTAAGGGTATTTTCAGATGAATCTTCTTTAGAAATATTCCTAAATGGTGGAGAAGAAGTATTTTCAACTAGAATATACAATGATGGAATGGATAAGACCATTAAAATTGAAGGTAATGGAACAGCCGATATAATAAGATATAATATATAAAAATATATTTATAAGAGTTGTAACAATTTTTATGAATAGTAATAAGATGATGTTATAAGAGGTGGTAGGACTTACCAAAGGATAGGCTCTATCACTTCTGTAGTTTATATGAAAAGTAATTTTATATTTAATTAAAGGTTGTCTAATTATATGGTGTAGTATATAATATAAACACAATTTTTTGAAACGGGTAAAAAATATAAATACATAGGAGGTTTTGAAAAAGATAGAGTGTTTTGGTAAGAGGAAATAATGAGAAATTTAATGAGAGAAAAATTTATATGGTAAATGCCTATATTATATTTTTTAGTTACGATAGCTGCAAAAAAAATTAGTGATATAGGTGCAGTTGTATGCTCTTTAATTTTAGATATGTAGAGATGTTATTATAATTTTATGATAATGTTTTTATATGTAAATTAAAAAGCGTTTTTTATTATGTAGCAATAAATTTTAGCGAAAGTGTAAGAAGTTATGCAAGCTAAGATTGGGGGGACGTAAAATAATGAAAAAGTGATAGCAGGAACACTAATAACTGCAATGGTTTCAAATAACTTAGCTTATGCTGATACCATAAAGAATGAATTCCTAGAGGTAAGTGATAATACAGAAGTAATAGAGTCTGTAGAAGAGTTATTAGAAAATAATGAAAATGAAACTCAACTAGGAACTGATAAAACAGAAACTAATTTTGAGTATGAACTGGCAGAAAAAAAGAAGATGCAGACTTAGAACAGCTTGAAGAAAAGAAAGTAGAAGTTACTTCTGATATTGAATCAGCAGAGAAAAAAGAAGATGCAGATTTAGAGCAACTTGAGGAAAATAAAATAGAAGTTATTTCTGATGTTGAACCAGCAGAAAAAAAAGAAAGTGTAGATACTGCACAATCTGTAGAGAAAACAACAGTTAAAACTGATATTGATGTATTTGATTACAATCAATTAAAAAATGCTGTAACGCAGTCAAATGTTAATATTAATATTAAAAATGATATAAGTTTTGATAATCCTATAAATATTACAGGACAAAATATAACAATCAATGGTGATGGAAGAAAATTTGATTTAAAACAAACAGATGACACAAATAGATTTGTTATAAAAGGAAATGCAGATAATATAGAAATTAACAATTTAACATTTGATAATTATTATACAACAGGGATATATATTAGTGGTAAAAATATAAATATTAAAGATATAACTCTAACAGGAAAATCTGTAGAGCCATCTAAAGTTGGAAATGCAAAAGCAGGAATAGATATATCTGATGCAAATACTACTGTAACATTAGAGAATATCACAAGTCAAAATCATTTGCAAAGTGGAATAAGAGTAAAAAAAGGAGCTCATATTACAATAAAAGGGACACATATCCATGAAAATGATGCAGTAGACTTACAAAGTGTACTTGATAATGGAGTTAATACAAATGTAATAGATTTTGATAATGAACAATATATTGAATATAGTAAAAATACTAATCAAGTAAATTATAGAAGCAAAACTTTAAATGCTAGTAGCTTTGAATCATTAAAAAAGGCAGTAACGCAATCAAATGTTAATATTAATATTACAAGTGATATAAAATTTGATAATGCTATAGATATTACAGGAAAAAATATAATAATCAATGGTGATGGTAAGACGTTTGATTTAAATCAAACTGATACTACTAATAGATTTGTTATAAAAGGAAATGCAGATAATATAGAGATTAATAATTTAACATTTGATAATTACACTACAATTGGAATATATGTTAGTGGTAAAAATGTAGCGCTAAAGGATATAACATTAACTGGAGAATATAAGAATTCAACTGCAAATGGAAAAAGTAAAGTTGGTATGGATGTAGTTGGTTCTACTGTAACAATAGAGAATATAACAAGTAAAAATCATAGTGAATGTGGAATTAGACTAAGAGAGGAAGCTAAGGTTGAAATTTCAGGAAATAATAGCCATGAAAATGATAATGCTGATATTAAAATGGTAGTATTAGATGGTGCTTCTGAGAGTGTAATAACAGATAATACTAGTAAATATATTAAAACTTCTGAAACTATCGATAAAGATAAAAAAAATATATTCTATAGTTTACGTAAAACAATAGACGTAACAGATTTTACAGGATTAGAACAAGCAGTAACGGTAAATAATGCTATTATAAATATAAATCAAACTATTGAATTAACAGAAGAGTTAAATATAACAGGGAAAAATATAATAATAAATGGTAATAACAATAAAATTGATTTTAAAAATACTAATAAGAAGATAGTAGTTAAATCAACTGCAGTAGGAACTACATTAAGTAATATAAATATCGAAAATTATACTTCGTCAGCTATATTATTATATAATGCTAAAGATATAATTTTAGATAATATAAAATTACTAGGGACAGATAAGAAAAGTTCTGTAGGTATAGATGTAAGTAATTCTACAGCAACAATAAAAAATATAACAAGTAAGAATCATGTTGAGTGCGGAATAAAATTAAGAGATGCATCAACTGTTACATTTGAAGGAAACAATACTCATGAGAATGATAAATCTGATATTAAAATTATAGTAGCCAATGGTGCTTCTGAGAGTGTAATAACAGATAATACTAATAAATATATTAAAACATCTGAAACTACTGAAACAGATAAAAAAATTATATTATATAGTTTATTTAAAACAATAGACGTAACAGATTTTACAGGGTTAAAACAAGCAGTAACAGAAAATAATGCAATTATAAATATAAACAATACTATTGAATTAACAGAAGAGTTAAATATAACAGGGAAAAATTTAACGATAAATGGTAATGATAATAAAATTGATTTAAAAAATAGTAATAATAAGATAGTAGTTAAATCAACGGCATCAGGAAGTACATTAAGTAATATAAATTTTGAAAATTATACTTCGTCAGCTATATTACTATATAATACTAAAGACATAACTTTAGATAATATAAAGTTACTAGGAACAGATAAGAAAAGTTCTGTAGGTATAGATGTAAGTAATTCTACAGCAACAATAAAAAATATAACGAGTACAAATCATATTGAGTGTGGAATAAGATTAAGAGATGTATCAACTGTTACATTTGAAGGAAACAATACTCATGAAAATGATACTGCAGCTATAAGAAGTATGGTTAAATATGGACAAGATGAAAATAAAATACATGACGTAAATGATCAGTATCTTAAAACAGATGAAAAAGTTGATTCTGCTAATACAAAAAATGAGTATTATAACACTCAGAAAATTGTGAGTGTAGATACCTTTGAAAAGTTAAAAGATGCTATAACAATACCAAATTCGCTTATAAAGATAACTCAAGATATTACGTTAAAAGAGAATTTAGAAATAAAGGCTAATTACGTAACTATAGATGGTAATAATTTTAAATTTGATTTAGGTAATGTCGATAGCTTTAGTGTAAAAGCAAAAAATGTAACATTAAAGAATCTTGAATTTGCTAATTATAAGACAACTGGATTAACTCTATATGGAGCAAAGGATGTTAGCTTATATAAGTTGAAATTATCTGGTAAAGATATTTCTTTACCTAATAATGAAAGAAGTACAGTAGGAATAGATATATTCGATTCTACAGTTAAAATTGATGATATATCTAGTAATAATAATTTATATAGAGGTATCCAAGTAAGAGGTGGTTCAACTGTAGATATTTTATCAAAAAATATTCATACTAATGATACTGTGCATATGCAATCAATTAAAAAAGCTGGAGAACAAGAGAACATAATAAATGATCCACATGGGTTGTATGTAAAAGGAACAGAAAAAAATAATAAAGAAAATAGTACAATAGATTATTTCTCTAGAGTAGATGTTGATATATCAACAGCAAAAGATTTTATAAATAATATTAGTAATAACGGTAATGTGCTGCATATTAAGAATGATATTAAAATTGAAGCAGGTGATTTACCAGCAGGAAGTGATATTAGTGAATTAGTAGTTAATTCTAACATATTAATTGAGGGAGATGGACGTACCATTGATTTAAATAAGTTAGTAGGTATTACATTAAAAGGAAATGATATAATACTAAAAGATTTAACTATAAAGAATTCTAAAGATATAGGAGTTAATATTTACAATTCTCGTGATATACTTCTTGATAATGTAACTGTAGAGAATTCTTATAGATATGGTATATTTGTTAACGGAAGTACTGTTAAGTTAGAAGATTGTTCTACTAAAAACAATAATGGTGGAATAATGATTACTAGATCAAGAACTCTTAGAGCAGATAGTCATATAGATTCACGTGTAGAAGTTATTGGTTCTATACACCAAGAAGAGTCAAACATAAATGTTGGAGTTACTAATTTACAAATGATTGATGGATATTTCCAAAATAATGAATTTGTTGTGGCAGATAATATTTATGATAAGTATGTAAATGATGTTGAAAGTAAAGTTCTAAGTGAATATTATCTTAATTTATTTGGAATAACAGGAGAAGATCGTAATAAGAAGTATGATGAACAAACAACAGATTATATGATAATTAAAACTGTTATAGATGTTCAAAATCATTCAGAAGTTTTAGATGAAAATGGACAACCTATTACATTAGCTGGTGATGGGGTTACAGATGATACTCAAAACTTAAAGAAGTTGATAGAATATGCAGCTTCACATGGTAGAGAGTTATATTTCCCAGAGGGAGTATATAAAATAACAGCTGATATTGATTTAGCAACAATCAATCTTCCTGCATTATCAAACTTTAAATTGAGTGGTGCAACAAATGGTCTTTCTATATTTGACGGAAGTTCAAGTGTTGATAAGATGTTAAAGTTAATGAATGCAGAATACCATTCAAATATGAACTATGTAAACATAAATAACATAGTATTCAATAACATTGGGTTAGAGTTTAATGGATCATATAAAAAAGGTATAAGCTTCAATAATAATGTATTTATGAATGGTCAATATACAAGAGAAACAAATGCTGCAGGTGAAATAAGAAAGGTTACAATGGAACCTTATATAACTGCAAAGAATAATAAGTATATAATAGAGGAAAATGCATTCTTAAGAGGAGTTAATTATCCAGGAAGAGGTATTGCAACATACAGAACTAATAATACGACTATTAAAGATAATTTCTTTGGAAATTTAGAAGGTTTAAGTGATGCTGCTACAATGTTACCAGATACAGTTATAAACAAATTAAATCTTATCCAAGTTGAATCTCAATCAGGGCTAAGTGAAGGAATTAAGATAAGCGGTTCTCAAGGTAATTTCCTTACGGCTATTAATAATGAAAGATATGACGAGAATGTTAATATATCGAACAATTACTTCAACATGGATAAAACTAGAAATATAACTGGTGATTTTGGAACAGATGTATTAATATCAGGTATAAATGTTGCAGTAGATGGGCAAAGAAGAGACCACATAATATACTCTAAGGGATATACTAACTTAAATATATATGGAAATTACTTCGAAGGTATGGAAAATGGAGCAGCTGGAGGAGTAAAAATAAGAAATGGTGAGGGTGCATATGTAGGTTCAAATCATTTTAAAGATGTACCATTACTAACATATATATATGGTGATTTAACAAAACAAGAATGTATACTTTACAACACAACTATATATAATAACTTATTCCATCAAACAACAAACTTTGGTGGACAAGGTACTGGAATATTATATTATCAAAGCTTTAGAGATGGTCAAGACTTACAGTTTAAAGACGATTCTTGGGTAGGTGCCTACGGAGATGTTCAAAACTTTGTAATTTACAATAATGAGTTTATGAGTGATGAAAGAGATCAAATTACTATAAGTAACAGAGCTGTAACGGCGTATGGAGATAATCAATTCTTAGCTTATGGAAATAAATATGCAGAAGATAAGAATATATCAGTTAACTATAATAAAGGGAACTTTAGTTTAAATGAATCAACTGAATCAGAGGTATTAAATAAAGTAAACAGTGGATTTGCAATTTATAATACTGTAGATATACCATTAACACCAGCAAAAGTAGACCATACATATTTAAATTCGCAAATAAATGAAGCAAATGAATTCTATAATAATATATTAACAAATGGTCAAATTGGTATCTTTGGAGGACAACATCCAGAGAGTGAGGTTAATGAACTGAAGAATTTAATTTTAGAAACTCAACAGTTGATTGATGGAAATGCATTAACTCAATGGGAAACTAATAAAAGATTAACACTTATACAAGAAACTTTAGAAAAATTAAAGACAAATATAAATGATAGAGGTTTAGCACCAACTGTAACAGTATTAAATGATGTAACTATAAATATTGGAGAAGAATTTGATCCGTATGCTGGAATTATATTTGAAGATGACAGAGATACTAGCGAGAATTTAAAAATTCTTGTTGACTTAGATTCATTTGATAACACTATTTCAGGTGAATATATAATTACATATTCTGTTACAGATAGTGATGGGAATACAACTAAGGAAACTAGAAAGGTTATAGTTAGAAGTAATGAGAAGCCAGTAATAAGTGGAATAGGAACTATTACAATAAATCTTGGAGAGAATTTTGATCCAATGTCTGGAGTTATAATTACAGATGATAATGATTCTATAGAAGAAATGAAAGTTACTGTTGATTTAGGAAACTTTGATAATAATGTTCCTGGTACTTACATAATTAAGTATACTATAGAAGATAGTGATGGAAATATAACTGTAGCAGAAAGAGAAGTTATTGTATTAGAAGATATTGATAATTCTGTTAACGATGAAGTTAATGATGAAATCAAAGATGAAGTTGATGATGAAGTCAAAGATGAAGTTAATGATGAAGTTAATGACGAAGTTAAAAATGAACAAAATAATAATGAAGAGATAAATAGTGAATTGAATAATACTCAAAATCCTAATACAGGTGATCAAAGTAATATACTAAATTGGGCATTAGCTGGACTTATATCTCTGATTGGACTTCTATTTGTAAATAGAAAGAGAAAAAAAGTTAAATAATTATATATAGTTTAATAAAGGGAAAATTGTAATCTATAAAATAGATTACAATTTTCTTTAGCTTATATAAATAATAGATTAATACATATTCGAAATTTTAATATGATTCTTTACAAAATAAGGGGATTAATTGATGAAAATATTTAAAAGTATAATTAATATAATCTTAATTTTAATTATATTTGTATGTGGATATAAAGTGTTTTACAAAGTAACTGAATATAAGAAGGCTGATGAAGTATATGAAAAAATTAGAATAGAAAAAGAAGAAACTAACAATCCATATATTGAAAATACAGATTATAGAGGATGGATTAAGATAGAAAATACAAATATAAACTATCCAATTCTTCAAGGAGAAGATAATTTATATTATTTAGATAAAGATATAAACAAAGAATATATAATATCTGGGTCCATATTTATGAACTATTTAAATAATGGATTCGACGACCAAAATACAGTTTTGTTTGGACATAATATGAAAAATGAAACTATGTTTGCTCACTTGAAAAAGTATAAGGAAAAAGATTTCTTTTATAATAATAATGATATAGATATAGAGTTAAATAATGGTGAGAATTTGCAATATAAAGTTTTCTCTGTATATATTACAGATGTTACAGATAATTATATTCAAACTAATTTTGGAAATAAAAATGAATATAAAGATTTTTTAGAAAGAATACAGAGTAAATCAATGTATGAAGCAGACATAGAGGTAGATGAAGATGATAAAATAATAACTTTGTCAACTTGTTCTTTTGAATTCAATGATGCAAGAATGGTAGTGCATGCTAAGCTTATTAAGTAAGTGTAATAGAAGAATTATATTATGAAACAGTAGATAGATTTTTTTATAAATTTATCTGCTGTTTTTTATATAGTTAGTATGAGAATTTAATATTAGAGAGTTTACTATTATAAAATGTTTATCTAGAATATTAACAACAAATATTGGAAAAAATTAATAAAGCTGTTGATTGTTTTAAATTAGATGTGGATAAGTTTTGAAAAATAAAATAGAGCCTAGTATCCGGCGAAAGACAACCTAGGCTCTATAAGTAATTAGCACTTTACGTACCAACTGCTCATTTATAATAACACCATTGCTTAATAAAAGCAATGTTAAATAATGTATAATAACTATTATAGTAATAAATATATCATATAGAAGTATTTATAATATTTACTATTTAATAAAAAAATTAAAAAACAAGAATATTATAGATTTTCTTCTATGATTTTAATAACTCAGATAAGTTGACAGTAGAGGTATGTTGATTTATAATAAAATCACGATGTTGATCATCGATTGAAAACTGAATAGGGGATACGCGTTTAGACCTATTTACCTAACATGGGGGCGTTTTGGCTTCGACGGGGGTAAGATGGGTTTGATAAGCGGGCCGAGGCAAGCATGTCACCTCGTTAATAAAGTATGCATTAAATATAAACGCAGAAGACAATTTTGCATTAGCAGCTTAATATAAGCTACTCATCAGTCCTGAATGCCCACGTTTGGGGTAGCTGGTGTCATAAAAGTGGGGAACGAAGTCTAGCAAAGCTTTGAGCTAGAGGGGTATTTATGAAGCTAGGGAATTAGGAGTTTGTTTGTGAGCGAACTAAGGACCGAAATTTTAGTCACAAACTACGCTCGTAGAAAGTCAGGCTGGTCTGCTTTCGGACAGGGGTTCGATTTTGGAAAAAAGTCGCCTTAAGCAGTGATGTTTAAGTGATAACTTGGCTTTATCGGTGAAACCGTAGCAAGTAGGGTTGACGGCAATACCGAGAGGTATGTGAAGAAATTCAACAGCCTTGTATCGACTTATAGGTTCCTAAAGAGAAATCTATGGAATACTAGGATAGAAGATGTAAACTATAATAAGCTTCTATAATACGCCAAGAGGCAAGTTAATGCTTGTCTAAGATATAGTCAGGGCAATTTGGAAACAGTTGATAAACTGACCCCTCGCCTCCACCAAATAAGAACTAAGGTAAGGATACAATGGTAAAACCTTGAAATATCAAGGCTTGGCCATTGTATTTTTCGTTTTAGGAATAAATTTTTAGATGTTTTTAATAGATATTTTAGCCATCTTTAGGCTTTTTGAGTATTTATGCACACCTCTTAGTGAGATTCTTACTAGGGGGTGTGCATTTTTGCACGTAAAGATATAATGCCATTTCAAAAGTTATCTTTATAGTAGTATAAAAGAACTATTGATTGTTGTTAGTATAAAGTAGTGGACACATTGAGTTAAACTAAGTAAAATAATATTTAGTTAAGAAAGGATATGTAAATTATTGGAAAAGCAGAAGATACTATCAATAATTAATGGATGGGTAAAAGAGTCAAAGGTTATAATAGTATTGCAATCTATATGGAAGAAAAAGTGGTTATGAGGAATCTGTGAAAAGATGCCTTAACGCAATGAATATGTTATTAATACAAGAGATACAAACAAAGGAGATGAGAGCGTTGTTAAATATATTGGTGTTAGAAGATGAAGCAAGTGTAAATAGAGGAATTACATTTTCACTAGAGAAAGCAGGATATAAGGTGTTTTCCTGTGAAACAATTTTAGAGGCAAAACGTTTAGTGCAGCAACAATTGGTAGAGATATTGATTTGCGATATAAATCTCCCAGATGGTAATGGATTAGAATTTATTAGTTGGATGAGATCAAAACAGAATGCCTATATTATTTGTCTCACAGCATTGGATCAGGAACTTGATCAAGTTATGGGGTATGAGGCTGGAGCTGATGATTATGTAACCAAACCATTTAGTTTATCTGTTCTTTTACTTAAGATAGATGCATATTGTAAGCGAAATATTAAGAGCGCCCAAAAGAAAGAAATAATATCGGGAGATATTTGTATTTATCAGGATGAAATGAAAATAAAGGTGAAGGAAGAAATTATTTCTTTGACAAAAAATGAATGGAAGATGCTAACATTATTCTTAGCACATCCTAAGCAAATTTTATCCAAAAATCAAATATTAGAGAATGTATTTGATATAGATGGAGAATATGTGGATGAAAATACTGTAGCAGTAAATATAAGAAGACTACGTGAAAAAATAAAAGACAATAGTACAAAGCCGGAGTATTTGAAAAATGTTCGAGGGCTTGGCTACGTATGGGACAAGGAAGTTCGATGATATTATGGTGAATAAAAACAAAAAAAACAAGGACTTTATAATTGGATTATTTGTTGTAATTATGTTTGGATATTTAGCTACAAATGCAATTATGGTATATCAGAATTATAAAAACTATAAGAGCAAGATAGAAATAGTAGCTACAATGATTTCAGGTACAGATGAAAGTAATATGGATACAGCAATTAAGGTTTTAAAAGAAAAGAATTTAGAATCACCAGAGCAAGGTTATGAAATTTTAAATAAGTATGGTTATTTGGAATACAACAATAATATACTATTTAATACTTTTAGAAGACAAAGTATATTTTCTGCAGCTATTACATTTATAATATTTTTTGCACTAATGCTGGTATTGTATTTGTGGCAAAATACAGTAAGGAAAAATGAAGTAAGTGTGCTTTCAAAGGTAGAACAGAATTTAATTCGTTTTCGTGAAAATAATATGAAGGTGTTAGAGGTTGGGGAAGGCACAGATGAGCAACAGAAAATAGTGTATGAGCTAGAATCATTAGGGAGTCAACTGCAATTACTTAGAGAAGAAGCAAGGCAGGAAAAGGAAGGAACAAAAGAACTGGTGGCAGATATATCACATCAATTAAAAACACCAATTGCAGCATTAGATACCAGTTTTAGTATACTTCTTCAAGAAAATTTAAGTGTGGAGGAACGTACTGAATTTACTAAACGATGCCGTAATGCTTTGGACGGATTGGAAATCTTATTACAGTCTTTACTTCAAATATCAAGATTGGAAGCAGGGCTTATCCAAATTGAAAAGAGTCAGCAATCCTTAAGTGACATAATTTTAATAGCAGTAAATCGTGTTTATCCAAAAGCATCTGAAAAAAATATTGAACTGTCTTTTGATTGTGAGTCCTCTTTAGAGAAAATGAAGATTATGTTAGATAAAAAATGGCTTTCAGAAGCATTGATCAATGTACTAGATAATGCCATAAAGTATAGCCCAAGAGATTCCAAGATAGATATTAGATTACAGAAACGAAACATGATACTTAGAATAGAAATAGAAGATCAAGGAATTGGTATACCAAGTGAAGAATACCATAAAGTGTTTCAACGCTTTTTTAGAGGGACCATACAGCAGGTAAAAGAAGCAAATGGTTCAGGTATTGGATTGTATCTTGCCAGAAAAATTATAGAGGAGCATCATGGAACCATATCAGTGTCATCAAATTGGAATAGGTCATTAGGTACAGAAAAAAAATATCCAGGCAGTACATTTCTTATACAATTGCCAATAGGGGAGTAGAGTCTTACAAAAATGTAAGACTTCTACTCCTCTTTTGCAAGTGAAATGAAAGAATGATTTATTACTATGAAAGTAGCTATTAGAATAGAAACTGATATTTAGGTGCTACCTAAATAAGTATTCAAAAAAGTATGATGTAGCTATGAGTACGTAAGGAGGATATATACATGAGTACAATATTAGAAACAAAGAATCTTTGTAAATTTTATGGAGCAAAAGAGAATGAGGTAAAAGCCGTAGACAAGATTAACATAGAGATTAAAGAAGGGGAGTTTGTTGCCATTGTAGGAAAGTCTGGTTCTGGAAAGAGTACATTACTTCATATGTTAGGTGGTCTTGATACACCTACAAGTGGTGAAGTTTTATTAAAAGGTAAGGAACTATATAAGATGAAGGAAGATGAACTAGCAGTCTTTAGAAGAAGAAAGATTGGCTTTATCTTTCAAGCATTTAATTTAGTTTCTTCAATTAATGTGTGGGAAAACATAGTTCTTCCAATTGGACTTGATGGAAAAAAGGTAGATACAGAATATATAAATGACATTATAGAAACACTTGGGATTGAAAAGAAAATTCATAATTTACCAAATACATTATCGGGAGGGCAGCAGCAAAGAGTGGCAATAGCAAGAGCGTTAGCATCAAGACCAGATATTTTATTTGCAGATGAACCAACAGGAAATCTTGATACTAAAACAAGTGATGAAGTAATTGCGCTTTTAAAAATGTCAGCAAAAAAATATGGGCAGACAATTGTTATGATTACACATGATGATGAAATTGCACAAGTTGCAGATCGTATTTTAATCATTGAAGATGGAAAGGTGGTAAATTTTAAATGAAGACAATTACCAATATAGCCTTAAGCAATGATAAAAAGAATAAGACGCGAAGTATTTTAATTATAGGTGCAATAATACTAACTACTACTTTACTGACAATAATAAGTACATTTGCCAATGGAATGATTCGCTTACAGAAAGAAAGTGCTGCATATACTTATGGGAGTTATTATGGAATGTTTCAGTCTTTAAATAATTCTCAGCTTCAGGAATTAAAGAAGAGAGCAGAAATCACAGATATAGGGATTATGTCTAGTGCTGGAATTATACAAGGAAATGAAAAGGGTGCTTTTGTTAGCGTAGATGAAATTGTACGTAAAATGCTACCTTATAATCAAGAATATTTGCTGGAAAGTGGTACATATCCTGATACAGAAAATGAAATTGCAGCAAGCAGAGCATTTTTTGAAGCAGAAGGATATGATAATGTTAAAGCTAATGATATAGTAACTTTATCTTATCGCTCAGGGATGTCTGATAAATATGAACAAAAGGATTTTGTTGTAAGTGGTATCTTGCAGAATCGTGAAAGCTATACGGCAGATGCATCTTATGTTGTATTTTGTTCGCCAGATTTTTATGCAAATCAATTTGTAGAGGAAGAACGTCAATATAATGTATATTTCAGATTAAATGATACTGTGGATGTTTCTATGAATAATATTGATGATGTACTAACATTAATTGCAGAAAATTCTGGAATTGAAAGTGATAAGCTTGTTATCAATAGCTATTATTTGACATGGACACTTGATCCTAGTTATGAGATGTTGGCTGTTAGTGGAGCTCTTGCATTGTGCGTAGTTTTATTTTCAATTGTGGTGATTTATAACATTTTTCAAGTGGGAATCATTCAAAAAATACAGGAATATGGAAAAATAAAGGCATTAGGTGCAACAAGAAAGCAGATGCGTTCACTAATTTTTAAAGAAGGAATGTTTTTAGCTATTATTGCAGTACCTATTGGATTGATTATCGGATTTATTGCTGCAAAAGTAAGCTTTAGCTGGCTGATGGAACAAAGTAACTCATTAGCAGGAGTTCATAAAAGTGCAGATATTCCATTACTTTCACTTCCAATGATTGCAATTAGTGCATTGATTTCCTTTGCTACAGTAGCTTTAGCACTTAGAAAACCAATGAAGATTGTGTCAAATATTTCGCCAGTAGAGGCAACTAGATATGTTGAAAGCAGTAATGAAAAACAGAGAGGTATTCGTAAAGGAAGAAAAGAACTTAATGTTTTTTCACTAGCATTAGCAAATATAACTGGCAATAGGAAACGTACACTTGGAACAATATTTACAATGGGATTATCCTGCGTATTATTTGTAGTTATTGCAAATTGTGTTGGTAACATTGATACAGAATATGAAACAAGAAAAGGAATTAATCATGGTCAATTTGAAATTAAGATTGACTATTCCATGGATGATGAAGCGTATCCAGAAAATAATTTAGATTCTATTTTAAAGGATAATCCATTAAATGAGGAGCTAATTTCTAATATAAAAAATATTTCTGGTGTAACTGATGTTTTAGAAAGAGACATAGTAATTGCAGAAGCAAATGGAGGAAAGCAGGCTGTATCTATTTTGAGTAGAGAGGATTTTAAAAGTCTATGTTCTGATTCAGATATTGGAAATATGGATTATGATGAAGGTGTTAATAGTGGAAGCATTTTCTGTGGATGGTCAATGTGGATGGAGGCAGATGGATATACTCTTGAACAGCCACTTACGCTTAAGATAAATAATGGAGCAGATTCAATTGACTTTAATGGAACCATAGCAGGTTCTTTTGGAAGTGCAGATACTTATTGGTTATTGCCAGAAGAAGTGTATAAAAAACTACAACCTACTGGAACTTCCATTGGTTATCTTTGGATTGACTGTGAAGAAAAAGATGTGTCATATGTGGAAGAAGAATTAAGAAATTTGATCCGAAACACAACTCATATTAAGTTCACAACTTACCATGATGAATTGGAAACTTCTGAGTTTGCAAGCAGAATGATGAAAATGGGATGCTATTTATTTATGGGCATTGTTGGACTTATTGGATTTATGAATCTTGCTAATACTATGATTATAAGTATTACAACTAAGAAACAGGAATATGGAGTATTACAAGCAGTTGGAATGACAAATAAACAATTGAATTTAAGTCTGCAAATTCAGGGAATGTTATTTTCTATAGGTACAATTAGTGTTGCATTAGCAGTTGGTTTACCATTCGGACACATGCTGTTCTCATATGCCAAGAAAAATGGTATCTTCGGAATGAATGAATATCAAATTCCTATTATACCTATAGTATCTATGATTTTAGTAATTATAATTCTTCAGTTAATCTTATCGTTTATACTAAGTCATAATTTGAAAAAAGAAACATTAGTAGAGAGAATTCGTTATCAAGGATAGAATAACTTGGATAAATATTTTAATTAAGATAAATAAAATAGTTCTTATTATACTATAAAGTATTAAAATGACATAGATAATTATTATTGAAGGGAAACTAGGTTTAACTATAGTATATTCTAATTTAAGAAAATTATAATTTCTGTACATTCTTATCTTAGCATTTATACCTTAGCATCATAATTTTTTATTATTTACCCTGTCTACTTGACGGGGGGCAGTTCACAGTCCATGGTGCGGATTTTTTTACGATTTGTTGCACCGATTTCTATTTTATGCCTTGTCCCTTTGTAACGCATACAGCGGCGTACTGTTAGGTATTGTTCATCAAGGTTGATGTATTACTAAGTTAGACCACAGACCTATTCAATAAGCAATCCTGTATAATAGGCTATCTGTATAGCCAGAAGTGCAGGATTATCTTTCTTTTTCAGAAAGCCATTTAACCGCTGATACTGTTCGTAGCTGAGCGGTGGTGTAGAAGTTGTTTCCCCGTCCTCGTCCGAGAACAGTTCATATTCTTCTTTCTTTCCTCACCATACTACATACTTCATCGGGTTAAAGGTTATCAGCCTTTTCGAGAATACTGCAAAATCTTATCTGAGAAAAAGATATGCAGCCTAAACCTACGCTTGATATTGATATCCATGAGTTCCGCCATATGCGAAATCTGATGATAAAAGTACAAGACAAAGCTATAAAAATTAGAAACTTGCAGTATAAAGTTCTGCTGCAGTTGAAACAGCAGCTTGCCGATACAAAGGGGCTTTTCAAAGGCAAAGAACGAAAAGCGTTGTGGAACAGTATAACCGTGACCTTGCTGAGTGGGAATACCAAATCAGCAGGAAATAGACAGCCGACGCTAAAGAGCAGCACAGACCACTTGAAAAGCAGAGCGTATTAAAACATTTGCGAGAGATACAAGAATGAAACAAGCAGAAACCACCGTAAAAATAGCGTAAGAAATCCTTTGAGAGAGATAGCCGATAGGCATTGAAAAACCGCCGTTATGGCGTTATCCATAGTGGCGGCATACATAGCAGTGGTAGCTACTAATTAACTGTTATATTTTTTTGATTTGTTTAACAAAATATAAATTTCAATCAATACCAAAATAGTGATAGCAATCCTTATTTATAAGATAAATTATTTCTGATCGATCACGGACTGGATTTGTTTCATCAGCTGATCGTAGTTTGACTGATCATCGATTCCACCCATCAGAGGCTTACCAACGATATTTCCGTCTTTATCTACAAGAACTGTTGTAGGGAATGCCATGATGTTTCCGGCATATTTTCCAACTGTTGAATCAGAATCGAAAGTCAGGTTCTTGTAGGAAGCCCCCTGTGCTTTCATGATTTCCTTCGCTTCTTTGATACCATCTTGATTGTCATTTAATGTGTCTGTATTGATACCGACAACTTCACCGCCCATTTCCTTAAGTGTCTCGTTTAACTCATTCAGCTTAGAGAGCTCTCCGACGCAAGGTTTACATCCGCTGAACCAGAAGTTTACAACTGTGACTTTATTATTAGCGAAAAGACTATCATCTACGGCATTTCCATCCAGATCTTTCCCTTTGAAATCATGGAACACGTCTGTGGATTCATCAGTTTTGGAGGAAGCACTATCTGAGGATTTAGAGGCAGAAATCTTTTTCTCAAGCTTTGCAATCTCTTTTTCGATACCGCGGATTGTTTCAATGTCTTTGCTTAGGGTATCATACTCTTCTTCTGAGAAAGAATCTTTGTTTGAGTCTACTGCACTTGCAAGGGAGTCCGCATAGTTTTCAGTCATAGAATCTTCAGAAGTGTTCTTGCTCATAAAGCCAAATGCTTTGTCCCAGGCTTCTTTGTGATCAGCAAAGAGCTGATTCTCCTGCTGGTAAAGATCATTCAGTTTTTCGTTCAGTTCATCTGTACTGCCAGCGTCTGCTGTAGAAGTGGATTCCTGTTTCTTGTTGTCAGTTGATGAAGAATTAGAAGAACTTCCACAACCTGTGAATGCAAAAAGCACGGAAATGGCAAGTGATGCAGCAATTACCTTTTTTAATTTCATTGAGTTTATTTTGAGTGTTTTGTTTTTCATGATTTTAAATCTCCTTTTAATGGTTTTATTTTATTTACTGTCAGTCTGTTTCTTATTTGAAAATCCGTAATGATAGCAGAGCGCATCAGTCGGACAGGCTTTCATACATTCTCCGCAACGGATACACTCCGGATGATTAGGTGTGTCTACCACATTGACATCCATTTTGCAGACACGACTACATTTCTGGCAGCCTACGCATTTCTCATGATCCACTTGGATCTTAAGAAATGATACTCTGTTGAACAGAGAATAAATGGCCCCAAGAGGGCAGATCCATTTACAGAATGGACGGTAAAACAGGATACTCAGGACAATGAAAAGCACAAGGATCGTGAATTTAAATGTAAAAAGATGTCCGAGTGCAGAACGGATACCTGAGTTGGCAAGTGACAGTGGAATCGCACCTTCGAGTACACCCTGTGGGCAAATGTATTTACAGAAGAAAGGATCTCCCATACCAAGTGAATTGGTCACAAATGCCGGAAGCAGGATCACAAAAACGAGCAGGATCACGTATTTTAGATATTGCAGAGGTTTCAGTTTTGTGGTGGAAAATTTCTTGCCTGGAATCTTATGCAGCAGATCCTGAAACCATCCAAATGGACAGAGGAAACCGCAGATAAATCGTCCTAACAGCACTCCTAACAGGATAAAAAATCCGGTGATGTAGTAGGTGAACTTGAATTTTGAAGAACCGACTACAGCCTGGAAAGCTCCGATCGGACATGCGCCTGTGGCAGCAGGACAGGAGTAGCAGTTCAGCCCCGGTACACACAGTGTCTTTACATTTCCTTGATAGATTTTCCCTTTAAATAGATTCGGGATGTGAATGTTGGTCAGCAGCGTTGCAGCTGCCTGAATCCATCCGCGGAAGCGGACTAGAAAGTTTTTGTTTGATTTTATTTTCTTATCCAATTCCGACACACTCCATACATAATTTTATTGCCTTACTAAGTACAACAGCAGCTTCTCCGCGGAAGATTCCGCCAAGGAAAAGTACAAGACCGGCTGAAAGTAAAAGAATCTGTGTTGCTTTTTCAGCTCTCATTAAAATACTCCTTTCAATGTTGTTTCAATGTTCAAAGTCAGTTTATTGACCTTTCGATATTTGCATTATACAATAGGGGGTGTAAAATTCTTGTTAAGAAAATGGAGAAAAATAAATTGAGATTATTAGTTGTTGAAGATGAAAAGAAATTGTGTGGTATAATTGCGAAAAGTCTGCACCAGGCTGGGTATGAGGTAGACGTGTGCAATGACGGAGAGGAAGCATTGCACATGATCTATGCGGAAATGTATGATCTGATCGTGCTGGATCTTAACTTGCCGGGGATGGACGGTATGGAGATTCTCAGAGAACTTCGTAAGGAAAATGAAGAGACAAAGGTACTGATTTTGTCTGCTAGAAGTCAGATTGCAGATAAGGTTGATGGGCTAGATGCAGGAGCGAATGACTATATGGAAAAACCATTTCACCTGCAAGAACTGGAAGCTCGTGTGAGAAGTCTGACAAGAAGAAAATTCATACAGAAAAATGTCTGTTTGGAATGCGGAGACCTTCGTTTTGATACAAGAGAGCGGGTAGCGTATGCAAAGGAAAATCTGGTTGAATTGACAAGGAAAGAGAACGGAATCCTGGAGTACCTTCTTCTGAATAAGGGAAGACCGGTCAGTCAGGAAGAGTTGATCGAGCATGTCTGGGATTCTTCTTTGGACAGTTTCAGTAGTTCTATCAGAGTGCATATGTCTTCTCTGAGAAAGAAGCTGAAAGCGGGACTCGGTTATGATCCGATCGTGAATAAGATCGGTGAAGGTTATAATATAGGAGGATATGGAAAAGCATGAGAAAAATATCACTTCAGTGGAGACTGACGATTTTGACGACAGTGCTGATCACCGTGTTGTGTGGATGTCTTACATTTCTTTTATATAAGAACGGAGTCTATTATTTTGACGCGCTTCAGGAGACGGTTACCTATCAAAGTGGAACACCGGAAGAGGTGTACATTGACATTCCGGATAATGAGTGGGATGATTTTGCGGCTCAGTTTGCCACGAAGATTTATAATTCAAAATTTGATTATAGAAACAGAAGTCTCCTGATTACTGCTGTTGTGGCGTTGTTTGGCGGAGCAGTGACTTATTTTGTCAGTGGCCAGGCATTGAAACCACTCGGAGAATTTTCAGAGACGGTAGAAAAAGTCCAGGCACAGGATCTGACGGATTATACGATTGAAGAAAATAAGATCTTAGAACTAGATAGACTTCGTACTTCTTATAACAAAATGCTTTTGCGTCTCTCGAAATCATTTGAGATGCAACGTCAGTTTACCGGAAATGCAGCGCATGAGTTGAGGACTCCTTTGGCATTAATCCAAGCACAGCTAGATCTCTATCATACGATGGATTATTCGAAGAGTGGAGAGGCGGCGGAAGAGACAATTCAGATGGTGACAGAACAGAACGAGCGTCTTAGCAAGCTAGTCAGTACACTTTTGGATATGAGTGAACTGCAGACGGTAGCACGCAACGACAAGATTGAACTTCACGGGTTGATAGAGGAAGTGCTGACAGATCTGGAACCGCTGGCGCAAGAGAAGAACGTTGAACTGATACAGAAGTCGCAGAGTATGAGAGATGAAAAAGAAGAGAGTGAAGCTGAAGATTTGGTTCTGACAGGAAGTGATATACTGATCTATCGGATGCTTTATAATCTTATAGAAAATGCGATCAAATATAATCATACGGATGGAAGTGTTACGGTATCGGCAGAGAGAAAGAAGAATGAAGTTGTTCTGACGGTTGCAGATACGGGAAATGGAATTGATGAGACATTTAGAGAGCAGATTTTTGAACCGTTCTTCCGGGTGGATAAGTCAAGAAGCCGTGAGCTTGGCGGGGTGGGTCTCGGACTTGCAATGGTGCGTGATATCGTGCGGGAGCATGGCGGGAAGATCGAGGTTTATGGAAATGAGCAGGGTGGAATGACATTTGAAGTGAGAATGAGTATAGAAGGGAATATAAAATCTGGTTTATTTTAATTATCCGATGATAAACAGTCGATTGATATTCCCTGGGTGTTAAGATAGTTGTCGTAGAGAATGATTAATGGTATTCTCGTAAGAGATACAATAAGGAGAGATAATCTATGACAAGAGATAATAGTAAAAATAGAAGATATACCAAAGAAGAAAAAGAGAAGTTCATAGCAAGAATGTTACCACCGGAAAGCATTTCCCCTTCAAAATTATCATTAGAAACTGGAATAAGCAAGTCAACCCTTGCCACTTGGAAGACTAAAGCATCAGTTTCCAAAATAAAAGGTACTGGCACATCTAATAAAACAATATCATCAAGAGAGAAATTTTTAATAGTTATGGAAACATACACTATGTCTGAAAGCGACCTTGGAAAATACTGTAGAGAAAATGGACTATATGTCAGTGAGGTTAAAGAATGGCGTTCTAGCTGCATAGCAGCAAATGACGGAGCTAAATATATTAATCAATCATCAGATTTAGAAGAACAGTTGAAAGATGAAAAAAGAAAAGCTAAAGAACTTGAAAAAGACCTTAGAAGAAAAGAAAAAGCCTTAGCTGAAACAGCAGCGTTATTAGTTCTTAGAAAAAAGTTAGATGCGATTTTCGGGGAAAACGAGGAAGATTAATCAGCATTGAAGATCGTATAACTATTGTAGAGCTGATAAAGGAAGCTAATGAAAATGGAGCTAGGTTAATTCCAGCTTGTGATGTCGTTGGTATAAGTAAAATAACTTTTGAAAGATGGTGTAAACAGTATTCTATAGAAGAAGATAAGAGAAAAACTTGTATAAGACCTGAACCTAAAAACAAGCTTTCTAGAGAGGAATATCAAAGTGTCCTAAATACTGTAAATAGATCAGAGTTCGCTGATTTACCCCCATCGCAAATAGTTCCCAAACTAGCTGATAAGGGTATTTACATTGCATCTGAATCAACATTTTATAGAATACTTAGGGCAGAAAATATGCAACATCATAGAGTGCATACAAAGCCACCTGAAAGAATAAAATTACCGACTACATTTATTGCAGGTGGTCCAAATCAGGTTTGGACATGGGATATAACATGGTTAAATACATATACTAGAGGAATTTATTATAAACTATATACAATCATTGATATTTTCAGCATAAAAATAGTTGGATGGGAAGTTTGGGCTGAAGAAAATGGTGAACTCGCATCAGAGTTAGTAGAAAGAGCTATGCTATCGGAAAAAGTTAAAATAAAGAATAATAAAAATCCATTAGTCCTTCATTCTGATAATGGAGCACCTATGAAGTCATATACATTAAAAGCTAAATTAGAAGTACTAGGTGTGATATCTTCATATTCAAGGCCACGAGTAAGTAATGATAATCCATATTCAGAGGCTCATTTTAAAACTATGAAATATAGGCCAGGATATCCAAAGGACGGCTTTGCATCGATAGATGCTGCTAGAGAATGGGTATCTAATTTTGTTAATTGGTATAATAATGAACATTATCACAGTGGTATAAAATTTATGACTCCAAATAGCCGACATAATGGAGAAACAGAGTCAATTATGAATAATCGAATAAAAGTTTATGAAACTGCTAGAGCACTTAATCCGACTAGATTTAATAAAGGAATAAGAAATTGGACTATACCTGAAACTGTAGCATTAAATCCTACTGTTGAGATTAAAGGTAAATTCAGAATAGTCTAATGTAAAATTATGTATAATGATTTTGGTAGCATAGTTTAAAATTTAAGTGTAAATTTATTGATAAAATGTAATTAAATAAAAATAGTCGCCGCTAAATAAAAAAATTAAACTTATGCGACAACTATCTTGACAAATTCCGGATGAACAGCTTAGAAAACTTGATGAATTTATCAAGACTTTGAAAAATGTAGATCGTGTTGAAGTGCTTCCATATCATATTCTTGGAACTTTCAAATGGGAACAGCTTGGTATTGAATATCCTTTAAAGGGTGTTGAACCTCCTAGTAAGGAGAGAGTAGAAAATGCTAAAAAACTTCTTCATACAAGTGAATATAATGGATATTTATCACGATAATTTCTAGAATAGAAATTAACAATGAATTATTGAATGTGATAAAAGACAATATATAAGTCTTAGTCATTAGACAAATAAAAGGGGCTGTATCAAAAAAAATTTGATATTTGCCGATAAAGAAAAGGAAGTTCGAATTTGAACTTCCTTTTTTGCGCATAGTAATAATATGAAAAACTTCACAAAAAATGTGATTCCTATGCAACAAATAGGATTTGCATT
>NZ_JACOOP010000017.1:0-66979 GCF_014287725.1 Clostridium sp. NSJ-49
GTATATGCTATTAGTTTTATCCAAAGGAGCAAAAATGATACTGAAAAATTTGAGTGATATAAAAAATCTTGGCCATAAAGGCCTTGATATATAAGGGTTAAGAAATATGATTAACCCTATAAGCTATAAGTTATAGAGGTGATTTTATAATTGTTGGGGTATTATTTTTTATTAAATCATAAACTTATAGTGTAAGTAATAGTAGGGAGAGAAATGATGAGTAATAGTACATGTAACTATTATTTAGATGAAAATGCTCCAGGATATGTAGTGGAATATAGAGGGAATTTTAAGGAACAAATTGATAAGGTAGATTATGCATGTGGTGATACTATTACAGATACATTAGCAGTAGTAGCTGTAAGTGAAGAAAATCTTGATAGATTAAGAAAAGATGTACCGGCAATAATATTTATTGAGGCTAGAAGCGTATATACACTTCAAGATATATCACCAAGTGATGTTGATAATATATATCAAGTTAAAAGTAATCCTTATATAGGTTTAAATGGAAGAGGAGTTTTGGTTGGAATAATAGATACAGGGATTAATTACTTGAATAAGGAGTTTATTAGAGAAGATGATACTTCGAGGATAATTAGTTTATGGGACCAAAGTATACAATCAGATAGAAAAGAGAATGTATATATAGGAAGAGAATTTACCAATGCAGAAATTAATAATGCAATTAAAGCACAAAAAAATGGACAAGATCCATATGCACTTGTAAATAGTAAAGATGAAGTAGGGCATGGCACAAAAATGGCAGGGATAATTGGTGCTAGAGGATATAACGGAAAAATGGTTGGAATAGTCAATGATTGTGATTTTTTAGTTGTAAAACTTTTTGAATCACCTAATTATAAGACAATTTTAAAGAGGAACAATCTTCCTATAGTTCCTGTTTATAATAATTCAGAAGTATTAGCAGCTATTGCCTATCTAGAAAAACGAGCACAAGAACTAGAGAGGCTGATAGTTATATACTTAGGAGTTGGTAGTACACAGGGAAGTCATGATGGATATAATATTACAGCAAGATTTATTACTTCAATAGCTGATAAAAGTGGAATTATATTTGTTGCAGGTACTGGAAATTTGGGGAATAGTGAAGGCCATGTTACAAGGTATATTAAAAATGTAGGAGATATTGATACCGTTGAAATAAATATACCTAGAACTATCGAAGTCTTCAATTTCTATATATAGGTTCAGAAGCCAAATAGAATGTCTTTAAGCATAATTTCTCCAGCAGGGGAGGAGATAGGCTTTTTTATACAAAAAGTACAAGCAAAGTATGATAGAAAGTTTTATTTAACAGATACAAATATTCAGGTTGAAGAATATGATCCAGAAAACTATACAGGACATCAGGTTTATCATCTAAAATTTAAAAGTATAAAAGCTGGTATATGGAAGCTGAAATTAAAAGGAGAGTATATAATCAATGGAAGATATGATATATGGTTAAATGATAAAATGTTGATGCCGGAGGGAACTAAATTTTTAGAACCTAGTCCATATAATACATTAACAATACCATCTACTGCTATGAGAGTGGTAACAGTAGCGTATTACAGTAATATAACCGGTGGAATTCAAGCAGAATCAGGAAAAGGATTTAATGCAAATTATCTTATCAATCCAGATATAGCAACGGTTGGGACAAATATATTAACAATAGATTTAGATGGGAACAATGTCATTTCAACAACTGGAAGTTCTGCTGCAACAGCAATCGTAGCTGGAGTATGTGCGCTTTTACTTCAATGGGCAGTAACTGATAAAAATGATTTAGCTATTAATTCTACTAAAATTAGGAGTTTATTAATATATGCAGCAAAAAGAAAAGGTAATTTTATTTACCCACATGAGGAAAATGGATATGGTGATATGGATTTAGATGAGGTATTTAATATAATAGCTGGAAATTATAGAATTAGTGATAATGAATACGACGAGTATCATATTAATAATTTATTTGTAAGAATTCCAAAACAATAGTATTGAATTGGAGGACCTTAAGTGGAATATTTAAAAATTAATAATTATAATCCTAAATATAAAGAGAATATTTTTATCAATAGGAATTATTTACATTACGTAATTCAATATGAAGGAGAAATAAGTAATATAAAAGAGATTTCAGGAACACACATAACTGTAATAAATGAGAGTTTTGCGATACTTTCTGTTGAACAGAGTAATATAGAGTATACCTTTGATGCAACGGAAATTGTAAATAAAATTAATGAAAGTGAAGTAAGTAATAAATTTTATATAGTATATCTTGAACCGTTAACACTGTTTTCATTACAACAAATATCAGCTATTGAAGCAGTAGGAGTAAATCTTTTACAGGACCAGATGCAATTGAATTTAACAGGTAAAGGGGTAGTTGTTGGGATAATAGATACAGGTATAGACTATTTAAATGAAGAGTTTATGGATAGTGAAGGAAATACTAGAATTAATCTTATATGGGATCAGACTATTGATTCTATTAAGGAAGAGAATAGAGAGATTCCTTTTGGAGAAGTGTATACAAAAGATGATATAAATAGAGCAATACAGGCAAAAAGGAATGGAGAAAATCCATATAGTATAGTTCCAAGCAGAGATATGAATGGACATGGAACAAGTATGGCGGGAATAGTTGGTGCAGCAGGGAAAAATCCAGATATAAAAGGTATTGCACCAGAATGTGAATTTGTAGTAATAAAATTAGTTGAATCCATAGGATTTAAATATAGAAATGGGTATGATGAAAGTGTAACAGTATTTGATGCATCAGTTATTTTCGCAGCAATAGAATTTTTAAATCAATATTTATTAAGACAGCAAAAACCTGTCGTAATCCTTCTTCCATTGGGAAGTAATGCTGGAAGTCATAAAGGAATAAATCTTTTGGATTCTTATATAGAAAGTATAACTAGAAACATAGGAATAGCTGTAGTTAGTGGAACTGGTAATGAAGGAATTGAAGATGAACATGTTTCAGGGATAATACAGGAAGTATCAGGTGAAGAGGTAGTGGATTTGATAATGGATGAAAATCAGAAAGACTGTTTTGTAGAAGTGTGGGTAGATTTGCCTAATATAATGGAGGTTGGTCTTATATCTCCATCAGGAGAGGCCACTGGAATTATTCAGCTATCATTTAACCTTCAGGAAAAATATGAATTTACTATAGAAAATACAAAAGTGATGATAAATTATTTTGTTCCAGAAAAATATAGTGGTGATGAGTTTATAATGATTAATTTTTCTAATATTACTCCGGGAATTTGGAGTATAGTATTAAAATTAAAGCTTGGTTCAAATGCAAGATATAATATGTGGACAATGCAGAGAGAGCTTTTGGAGAAAGGTACAAGATTTAGCCCTAGCGATCCATATGGAACTATAACTATTCCAGGAGACTCATCTTTTGTTATAACTGTAGCTGCATATAATCAAAATAATAATAATCTTTTGGGCTACTCAGGTACAGCATTTAGAGATGATAAGGATGATAAGATAGACTTTGCCGCAGGAGGAGTAAATACGTTAACGGTAGGACTTAATAATACTACAAGGATTATTAATGGTACAAGTCTTGCAGCTGCTATTGGAGCAGGAGCTTGTGTATTATTATTTCAGTGGGGGATAGTAAATGGCAATTATCCATATATGTATACACAGAGTATGAAGACATTTTTTAGGAGAGGGACTGAAAGAAGAAGAGGAGATAAATATCCTAATTCGCATCTTGGATATGGAATAATTAATTTTTATAAAATATTTAATAATATGACATAAAACTATTTAGATGAAATTTTCACAATACAAAGTTACTCTATAAAGTTTAAATATATCATAAAGAAGTAACAAAAATAATGAATTATTATATTATATATTGTAGGGGAAAAGACGGGGTTCGTTAGATAGATTTATTTTCATGTTCAGTACTAGATTTAATAATAAACATACAAGGAGTTATAGGTAATATATGTGTTATGAATCTATCATCTTAAAGTCTTAAATTCCTTGATATGAAACTTATACCTACAAGTTGTAGAGAAGCCGTATTACTAGTTTAGTAATACGGCTTATTTTTATATTATATATAATATTACGAGATAGAAATTTCAAAGTTGAAGTAATCTAATAAAAGAAGTTGTTTGATTCTGTTTCTTGAGTATTACTTTCAGTAGTACTATTAGAACTAGAGTCTTCTTCTAGACTATCTTTATATAGTTTAATAAATGCATCTAGTCTGTAGAAGTTCGCAAATAAGCTTATTAGATAAGAATCCTTAAGTTGTTGTAATGTTGCTAAATCAGGATTTTCTTCGGTATTATTAAGTTTAAGTAAAGCCTCTGAATATCTATTCATTGATACTATCCATAATAAGGTATATCCAATAGAAATTAATATTTGACCATAAACAAAGGTTTCTTCAGGTGTACGACCAGTGTTATTTATATTTAATATATCTAATGTATCTAAATTGGCAGCAGAGAAAAATGTTAGATATCCGAAAGATGCAAATAATGCTCCTATTTTTTCTAAGTTAGCTAAGGCTAATTCTAAATCTTTTAGGTATAATTCAAAAGCATCTGTTGAGGAAGTGCTTTTATTTGAATTTTTATTGTCTTTACTTTTTTTCAAAAGATGCCTCCATAAAAGAATTTCATGATAGTATATGCAAAAAGATGATTATTTGAAAGCGTAAAGCATGCTTTTATGGAGAAAATAAATTTCAACTTTTTTATATCCTTACTTAGCTATAAAAAAGTTGAAATTTATATGTTTGTGTTATAGAACTTTTAGGTCTAGAAGTTCTACATCAGAAGATATAAAACCTTCTTTTATAGACTCAACATTCATAAGGTCTGTCGATAAATATTTTTTATTATCATCTGCAAATACAGTAACTATATTGCCTTTGAAATTATTTAATTCAAGGGCTTTTATTGCACCTATAAAGTTAGCACCAGAAGATATTCCAACACCTAAACCGAATTTTTTACATATCATTTGAGACATGATTATTGAATCACCATCATCTACGCTAATTACATCATTTAATTTCGATAAATCTAAAATCGCAGGTATAAACTCATCTGAAATTCCTTGGATACGATGCTTGCTAGATGTATGTTTTCCTTTTGATAAAGTTGGAGAGTTAGATGGTTCAAGAGGATAAATTTTTAAATTCCGATTTCTTTCTTTTAAATATTTACCTATACCCATTACTGTTCCACCAGTTCCTACACCAGCAATAAATAAATCAGCTTTTAGACCATGCTTTTTTAATGCATGATATATTTCAGGACCTGTAGAGTAATAATGAGCATAAGTATTATCTACGTTAGAAAATTGTCCAGGTAAAAATATATCAGAACAATTTTTAGAACATTCCTCTGCTAAGGATACACATTTTAGGAATCCACCATCTTCTTTTGATACTAAGTGAAGTTTTGCATTATAGCTTTCTAATAGCTTCATCCTTTCTGTACTAAGCCAGTCAGGCATATAAATATGCACTTCATGTCCTAAATAAGCACCTATAGCTGCAAAAGATATACCAGTATTCCCACTAGTAGCTTCTACAATAATATCATTTTCTTTTAATCTCTTATCTGAATATGCTTTTTTTATCATATATATTGCGATTCTATCTTTAATGCTTCCAGTTAAGTTGTAGTGTTCAATTTTAGAATATACCTTAAGAGGTTTTCCTTTATAAGTAAAAGAAATTTCAACTAATGGAGTGTTTCCTATAAGTTTTTCTAAATTACTTATTTTATTTGAAATATTCATAATTAAGACTCCTAAACTAAGATTATTAATATTAAATATATGTCTTAGATTTAGAAATATTTATTATAAATTTTACGAATTCTTAAGCATTTATAGAATTTTTATCATCTAAAGGTGTAGAAATTTCTTTCATTGCTTTCTTAAATTGAATTATAAATAATATTGCTGTAGTTGTAACTGCTAAGATATCTGCAACAGGTTCAGCAGTAAATACAGCTGTTGTTTTATCTTCCATAAACATTGGCATAATATAAATTAAAGGTATTAATAAAATTATTTTTCTAAGCAATGCTAAGAATAAAGATGCTTTTGCATTACCTAGAGCAATAAATGTTTGTTGGCATGCAATCTGAATACCGAAAATACAAGATACAGCCATATATATTCTAAGTGCTCGACTTGCAAAATCTACAAGCTCAGGGTCGTTATTAAATATTAATATAAATGCTTGAGGGAAAATCATTGCAGAAGCCCAAAGCACAGTAGAGTAAGTTAAACATGAAATAAGTAAAAGCTTAAAGGCCTTCTTTACACGATCAGCATTCTTAGCACCAAAATTATAACTAATAATTGGTTGTCCACCTTGAGTTAATCCTGTTAGTGGAAGCATAGAAAATTGCATAACACTTGTAAGTATTGTCATTGCACCAACAGCGATATCACCACCATATTTTAATAGTGAAGAATTAAAACAAACTGCGATTAAACTTTCAGTAGCTTGCATAATAAATGGAGCAAGTCCAAGTGCTATTGATGGAAGAATAATTTCTTTTGATAGACGTAAATGTTTTTTACGTATCTTTAAGGTAGTCTTCTTTCCTGTTAAGAAGAATAAAATCCAAATCATTGATAAAGATTGTGAAATTATAGTTGCAAGAGCGGCACCAGCTACCCCCATATTAAATCCGAAAATAAAAATAGGATCTAGGATAATATTTGTTATTGCACCAATTAAAACAGTAAGCATACTTGTTTTTGCAAAGCCTTGTGCACTTATAAAGGCATTAAGACCAAGCGTTAATTGAACAAATATAGTACCTAAACTATATATTTTCATATAGCTTGTTGCATAAGTTATTGTATTTTCACTTGCACCAAATAATAAAAGTAAATCTTCAGCGAAGAATAAAAATATTATTGTAAGTGTAATAGATATAATTACAAGTAAGGTAAAAGAGTTACCTAAAGTCTTCTCAGCAGTGTCTTTTTCACCTTTTCCAAGAAATATAGATGCTCTTGGAGCGCCACCCATACTAACAAGTGCTGCAAAAGCAGAAATAATCATTATTAAAGGTAAGCAAACACCAACACCTGTTAAAGCTAGCTTGCCCACATTAGCAATATGACCAATATACATACGGTCAACTAAGTTATAAAGTAAGTTAATAATTTGTGCTGCAATTGCAGGTACTGCTAATTTAAAAAGTAATTTTCCAACACTACAGGTTCCTAGTTCTTCTGTTTGATTATGTTGCATAATATCAGTCTCCTTCTTTATTTTAAAATAAAATTGACAATGATTTATATTAATTATAATATAGTTTACAAGGAAACAGTTTATAATTCAACTATCTTGGAGGAAAAATGGATACAAATTTTAAAATTTCTAATATTTTATATAATATGAAACATATTGGTGATTTATATTATGACCTTTCTTCTAAAGCTGCAAAGGAATGTAATTTAACAAAACCAGAAGCAGATATTTTACTTTTTATAAAAAATAACCCAGAATTTAATACTGCAAAGGATATAGTTAAACTTAGAGGATTTTCAAAAGCATATGTATCTAAGGCTGTGGAACCTTTATTAGATAAAGAATTAATAACAATCGAGATAGATAAAGAAGATAGAAGATGTCAACATCTTCTTCTTACAGAAAAATCAGAACCATTACTTGATATATTATTAAAGATGCAAAGAGAATTTATTGATATTATTACTGATGGTATTGATAAAGAAGATATAAAAACATACATAAAAATTATGGATAGTTTTTATAAAAACTCTAAAAAAAGGTAAAAAATATGTATTAAAAATCTTTTTATAACAAATAATAAGAATAATTATTATAGTTATAAGGAGTTTTTTTTATGAAAAAGATACTTATTAGTACAATTTTTGTTTTAATTTTAACTTTTATAATTACTTCATATACAAGTGCTGAAAATGTTAAGAATAATATTGAACTTGAAAAAGCAATAATTAGTAATGTTAAGGTAACAACTGAAGGTAATAGATATATGACATTTTATGAAGATATAAATGGAGGAACTAATAATGAAGTATTAGTTTATATATGGGGACCAGACTTTAGCAATAGCTGTGGAGATACTTTATTAGTATTTACTGAAGAGAATGGAAATTATAGTTTTATATCTAAGACTACGAGTGTTAATATGCCAATAATAATAAGTAATTCAAAAACTAATGGATTTAATGATATAATTGTGTATGTTACCGGTGGTGGGGTTAAGAATGGATTTTATACAGCATTAAAAAATCAAGAAGGTAGATATCCACTCAATCCAAGTGTTCAACCAAAGGTAGATTTAGATAAAATACATGTTAAAAGGTTAATTAACGTAAATATCAATCAGAGTACAGGAGAAGAGTTAAAGCTGTGAAAGAGTATAAGTTTGAAGCAGAGATAAAGAAGGTAGATGGAAAAGATGCATCATATATAGAGATACCATTTGATGTGGAAAAGGAGTTTGGAGCAAAAAGAATAAAAGTTAAAGCTTCATTTGATGGAATTGAGTATAGAGGTTCTATTGTTAAGATGGGATTACCTTGTTATATGATAGGACTTACTAAGGATATACGCAATAAAATAGGAAAAACTTATGGAGATACTGTTAAAGTAATAGTAGAAAGAGATGTTGAAGAGCGTATTATAGAAATTCCAGAAGAGTTAAAATTGAGATTTAATGATAATAAAGAGGCATATGATTTTTATAATGATTTATCATATTCTCAAAAGAAAAAATATGTTACGTGGATAAATTCTGCTAAGAAAAAAGAAACATTTGAGAAAAGAATTAATGATACTATAATAAAATTATCAAATAAAGAAAAAATGTAAATAAGATTATTTATAGGAAATTTTAATATGTAAGCCCCTTCTGTAAATGCAGAAGGGGTTTATGTTTAAATTAATATTTGTAAATTAATGTCGAAATGAAAAAAGAATAGAATGTCGAAAAGGGAAAAAAATACTCTAAATATAATATTTGTATAAAAAATTTGCTTATGATAAAATAAATGAGTAGTATTTATGGGATACGGGGGATGAAAGATGGAATCTGTTTTTAATTGTATTGATGAATGCATAATGGTTCTAGATGAAAAAAATATAATAAAATTCTGTAATAAGAGTTTGTTAAATATATTGGGCTATAATTTGAATGATATACAAAAAAAGAATTTGATTAATATTATACAAGGGATTAATAATTTCGATAGTGATGGAGAAGTAATTATTTATAACAAAGAAAATACTCCAGTTCAATTTACATATAAAGTAAACAATGCAATATGGAAAGGAAATAGTGCAAAAATTTTAGTTTTAAAAGAAAAAGAATTATATACTAAGGCTGATTTAGAAAAGATATTAGAAAATATTCCGCTATTGGTATGGATGAGAGATTTAGAAGGTAAATATATTTATGTGAATAGAGCATATTGTGATTTTATGAAACTAAGTAAAGATGAAATAATAGGAAAGAGAGATAGAGATTTTCTTTGTAAAGAAGACTCATCTGTTATAGAAGAGGAAGATAGAAAACTAATAAAAGAAAAGTGTAATATTATTGAGCAAGAGGAGCTTAGAATAAAAAATAAATTAGCCCTGTTTTTTGTAGCTAAGGATGTGGCAGTAGATAAAGATGGGGATGTTAAATATGTTTTTGGAGTGGCACATGATATTACAGATATTAAGAAGATAGAAGAAAAAAGAAGAGAACTTGAGAAAGAGATTGAAGTAGAAAAGATTAGAAATGAATTTTTTAATAATATTTCTCATGAATTTAAAACTCCACTAAATGTTCTTTTATCTACTACTCAATTAATAGGAAGCCATATAAAAGAGCGAGATATTAAAGAGATAAGTGGAGAGAAGATTAAAAATTATATCGAAATGATTGAGAATAATTCTTATAGGTTATTGAGATTAACTGATAATCTTATTGATATGACTAAAATAGATACTGGAGAATATAAAATAAATTTAGAAAATAAAGATATTGTATCTATAGTTGAAGATGTAGTATTAACAGCTTGTGATTGCATGGGGAATTTCAGTGGTGAAATTATTTTTGATACAAACGTAGAAGAAAGAATAGTTGCCTGTGATCAAGAAAAAATAGAAAAAGTTATACTTAATTTACTATCTAATGCAGTGAAATATGGTAATGATAATGGTGAAATCTTTGTTAATATAAACTCTTATGAAGATAGTGTTGAGATTTCTGTAAAAGATAATGGAATTGGAATATCACCAGAGAATATTAATAATATTTTTGAGAGATTTGGACAAGAGGATAAAAGCTTATCAAGGAAACAAGAGGGAAGTGGATTAGGTCTGGCATTAGTAAAGTCAGTAGTAGAAATGCACAATGGAACTATTAATGTACAAAGTGAACTAGGAAAAGGTTCAAATTTTATAATTACACTACCAGCAAAAAGAGTAGTTAAGAGTGAGCAACTTAAATTTAATATTTGTAACCAAACAATTTTTGAAAAATGTATGATAGAATTTTCAGATATATATGCTATTATATAATTTAATATAGATAGACAAGTAAACACCTGCTATATAAGTAGGTGTTTTAATTTGTATTAAATATAGAATATTAAAATACTTTAAATTAATATTAAGATTAACTTAAGATATTTTATAAGATTTTGTTGTAAAATATAAGTAAGACCCAAAATCTATGATTTTGATGGTCGAAGTCAACTGAAAGTCCAAATTTGTAATTTGGTAACTTGAAGTTATACAGAGTATACACCTACGAACGTCAGTGAGTAGAGTGTTTCATTAAGTGACCCAAAATCTATGATTTTGATGGCGAACTTAACTGAAAGTGTTTCATTAAAGGAGTAACGAAATGTCCAAAATTATGATTATAGAAGATGAAGTAACTATTAGGGAAGAGTTGAAAGTATTTTTAACTAGGTATGGGTATGAGGTATTAGTTCCAGATGACTTTTCTAATATTATTGATTACGTAAAAAGTAAAAATCCAAACTTAATATTATTAGATATAAACTTACCTATATTTGATGGGTATTATATATGTAGAGAGATACGAAAATTTTCAGAGGTTCCTATAATTATAGTCACTAGTAGAGATAGTGATGTTGATGAGCTTATGAGTATGAACTTAGGGGCTGATGATTTTATAACTAAACCTTATAATACACAAATATTATTGGCAAGAATTGAATCTATATTAAAGAGAGTATACAGAAATTCCACGGTTCAAGATGTATTGGAGTATGGAGATATGAAGTTGAACTTATCTAATGGAACTATAGTTTATAATGATAAAGTTATTGAATTAACTAAAAATGAATTGAAAATTCTATCATATTTAATAAAGAATAGAGGAAAAATTGTATCAAGGGAATCTCTTATAAATTATCTTTGGAATTGTGAGATGTTTATTGATGATAATACTTTATCAGTAAATGTTACACGAATTAGAAAGAAGCTAGAGGAGATTGGATTATCTAACATAATTGAAACAAGAAGAGGGTTAGGTTATATAATGGTATGAATATTGTAGAATATATAAAAGAAAGGATACCTTTTCTAATAATAAATTTAGTTTTATTTTTTATTGTTGCAATTTTTATGTATATAGCTAATGTGCCTAAAAGTATAATAATAATAGTATTTTCAATTTGGTTTTTACCATTAGTATCTTATATAGTAATAGAATTAATTAAGAGTAGAAGGTATTTTGATAGTATAAATAATGTATTAGAGAATTTAGATAAAAAGTATTTATTACCAGAGGTTATAGATGAAGCTAATTTTATCGAAGGAAAGATATTAAATAATATTTTGAAAACTGTTAGTAAAGATATGAATGAACGAGTAAAATATTTTAAAGATGAACAGTTAGAATATAGAGAGTATATTGAAACATGGGTTCATGAAATAAAGACACCTATAGCATCAACTAAGTTAATTCTAGAGAATGATGATAGTAAATTAAGCGAAAGAGTTAATTATGAAATTAGAAAAGTAGAAAATTATATTGATCAAGTTTTATATTATGCTCGAAGTAGTGATGTAAGCAAAGATTACATAATTAAAGAATTTGATTTAAGAGCAGTAGTAATGAAATCTATTAAATCAAATTCTAGAGATTTTATAAATAAAAAGATTAAATTAGAGCTAAAAGAAGTAAGTGGAAAGATATTTAGTGATGCAAAATGGATTGAATTTATAATAAATCAGGTAATAGTAAATGCTATTAAATTTTCTGAAGCTAATAAAGGAGTAGTAGAAATCTATTCTGAAGAATATGAAAATAATATAGTACTAACTATAAAAGATAATGGTGTAGGTATAAGTGGTAAAGATATAGATAGAGTTTTTGAAAAAGGATTTACTGGAGAGAATGGAAGGCGATTTGGTAAATCTACAGGTATAGGTCTTTATCTTTGTAAAAAGCTTTGTAGAAAATTAGGACTTGGAATAACTATAACTTCTAAAGTAAATGAAGGAACAAAGGTTAATATAGTATTTCCAAAAGGAAGATTTACTGATTTTTAAGCTTAGTTAAGAGTATTTATATATTGTAGTAAATAAGATTATAAAAACTAAAAATATGATAACCATAGTATATGATATTAGAAAAATAATTACTAATACTATATGCTGTGGTTATTTTTATATTTGAAAATAACCACATAGATATATTTTCATATATCTCATATACAAGTATGTGCAATATTGATTAAGGATTTTATCTTACAAATTTGTAACTTATATGAAAGCTTAATCAATATGTGGCTATGATATTTTAGTATAGAATAAATTATGTTGAAAGCAATATTAAAGAATTTAAATATAAAAAGAAAAATGCAAGAAGTTAAATTTATTATAAATTTTGGAGGTAGGAAGAGTGAGGAACATATTAAAAGTAGAGAAAGTAGAAAAGTATTATGGAAATAAAGATAATATAACAAAGGCTATAGATAATATTAGCTTTAGAGTTGATAAAGGGGAATTTGTTGGAATAATGGGTCCATCAGGATCTGGAAAGACAACACTGCTTAATTGTATTTCAACTATAGATACAGTAACTACAGGTAATATAATAATAAATGATAAAGATATAACTAAGATGAAATCAAAGCAATTAGAAAATTTTAGAAAAGATGAATTAGGGTTTATATTTCAAGACTTTAATCTTTTAGATACATTAACTGCATATGAAAATATAGCTTTAGCATTGACTATACAAGGAGTTAAGCCGAGTTTAATAGATGAAAAAATAAAAAATGTTTCAAAAAATCTTGGAATAGAGGAAGTATTAAATAAATATCCATATCAAATGTCAGGAGGACAAAAGCAAAGAGTTGCATCTGCTAGAGCAATTGTAACTGACCCATCATTAATCTTAGCAGATGAACCAACAGGAGCACTAGATTCTAAGTCATCAAGATTATTATTAGATTCTTTCGAAAAATTAAATAAAGATTTAGATGCTACAATACTTATGGTTACTCATGATGCTTTTACAGCAAGTTATGCTCATAGAATTCTATTTATAAAAGATGGAAAAGTTTTTAATGAGTTAGTAAGAGGAAACGATTCAAGAAAAGAATTCTTTAATAGAATAATTGAAGTTGTAACTCTGCTTGGAGGTGATGTTGAGAATGTATTCTAAGATAGCTATAAATAATGTAAAAAGAAGTTTTAAGGATTATGCAATATACTTTTTAACAATATCTTTTGCTGTATGTATATTTTATAGCTTTAACTCTATAGAATCACAAAAAGCATTATTAGATATTAATAAAAATCAAGCAGAATATATAGCACTTATAACGACTTTAATATCATATGTTTCAGTATTTGTATCATTTGTTTTAGGTGGATTAATTCTATATGCAAATAATTTCTTAATAAAGAAAAGAAAAAAAGAACTTGGAATTTATATGACACTTGGAATGAGTAAGAGAAAAATATCAAAGATATTATTAAGTGAAACTTTAATAGTAGGAGTATTATCTCTTTTATCAGGTTTATTATTAGGATTAGGTGTATCACAAGGTCTATCATTGTTTACAGCTAAATTATTTGAAGTTGGAATGTCTGAATTTAAATTTGTAGTATCAGGTAGTGCTATTTTAAAAACAGTATTATATTTTGCTTTAATATTTGGTGTTTTAATGATATTTAATACGAGAATTATATCAAAATATAAATTAATTGATATGTTAACTGCAGCAAGAAAAAGTGAAGATATTAAAATAAAAAATCCGATAGTTTCATCAATTATATTTATCATATCTATGATAATTTTATTTACAGCATATTATTTAGTAAGTAAAAGTGGACTAAATATGGAAAAGCTAGGATTTAAGCTTTCAATAGTATTAGGTGTAATAGGAACAGCAGGATTTTTCTATGGAATTTCAGGATTTTTATTATCAATAATTCAAAGAAGTAAGAATATATATCTTAAAAAGTTAAATATTTTTGTTACAAGGCAAATAAGTAGTAAAGTAAATACTAATTTTGTATCAATGACAGTAATTTCACTTATGTTATTTATAACTATAGTACTTTTATCAACAGGGTTAAGCTTCAAAAGTGCTTTAGAAAAAGGTATAGTTGCTCCATATGATGCTTCAATAAAGTTATTTACAGATGAAGATAGCACTTATAAAAGTATGGAGGATGTATTAAAAGAAATTAATTATGAATTTTCTTATAGTGAACCTATATTTATTAATGGATATGTAATTAATGGGATAGATGCTAACACTATACTAAAGGATTATGCAGTAGGAGAGTTTAAAAGGAGCTTAGATGATGGAAAGCACAGATGGGAATATATAGATGCTATTAAGATTTCAGATTATAATAAAATAAGAAGTTTATATGGTGAAGAGCCATTAAATATAAGTGATAATGAAATATTAGTTACATCTAATTTTACATCAGCGAAAGATTCAGTAAAAAACTTTATTGAAAGTAATCCACAGATTAGCATAGCTGGAAAAGAGTATAAGGTAGCTAATAAAGAATATTTAAGCGAAGCAGTATATAACTCTGAAATAGCAGATAATGTGTTAACTATTATAGTGCCAGATGATTTTAAAGATATGACTTTAGATTCAGCATATATGAATATGAATTATAAGAATCCTAATAATCCTACAGAAGAAGAGGAAATGATTAGTTTATTTGATTCTTTAAGTGGATATAAGAGTGAAGGAGCACTTAGTAGTAGTTATACTAGAGGAGAGAAAGATGAAATTCATAATCTACCAATGTTAAGATATACAAAGAAGCAGCTTTATGAACAAAGTAAAGGGCTGACTACAATGATACTTTATATGGGATTATATTTAGGAATTGTATTTTTAATTTCTAGTGCAGCGGTTTTAGCTCTTCAACAATTATCAGAAGCTAGTGATAGTAGTGATAGATACAAGGCATTAAAGAAAATTGGTGCAACAGAAAAGATGATAAATAAAACTATATTTACTCAAACAGTAATTTATTTTGCAATGCCATTAACACTTGCAATAGTAAGCTCAATAGTTGGAATATCGGTAGTTAATAAATTTATAGCTTTATATGGAAAACCTAATATTGTACCAACAGCATTAATGACTTTAGGAATACTTATTGTCGTTTATGGAGGATATTTTTATACAACATATACAGGATATAAGATTATAATTAAAAATTCAAAATAGATAAATAAAGGCTATGTTAAAATCCATTTTAAGAAATTGAAATGATTTTAATATGGTCTTTTTCGATTATTACTTCAAGGTTGGAGCAAATAAAAAATATATTAAATAATATAGAGTATGAGTACAGACAAAGGGGTGTTATTATGGGAAAAAAATCTTTTAAATATAAAAAAAGAAAAAGAGATAGGCAAGAGAAATCTACTTATTATAATGATAAAGAAAGTGAAAAGTTACAACTTCTTGCTGTACAACAATTAGTAATAATACTAAATATATATGGACAAGTATTACTATATAAAGCTGCATTATTAGGAGTTGAACTAGTTGAGACACATTTTACAAATAATGAACTTCAAATAGAAGCAGATACTTTGGTAAAGCAGGCAGTCTATATATTTTTAATAACTGGATTATTATCAGCTCAGCTTGCAATGATTAATTATAACCTAGCATATGAAGATATAAATAATGGAGCTGATTATTCGATTCAACCTAATATAGACTTAATTACTGCAAATGTTCTAAATGTAACAGCAGCAATATACTATATAAAAGCTGCCAATGGATTATATGATAGGGATAACTTACAACCTATTTTCGGATTTAGATAAACTTAGACACTAGAAATTAAAGATATTAGCGAAAAACTATCGGGAAATATTGATGAAAATAGTAAATAATGTTAAAATTATGGAGGGGATAATACTATATTATAGCGATGGGGGCAAAAAATGACTAAACGTGTAAGATATACAGCAATAATCTTAATAGTATTTTTTATAAGCATTTTTTATAATACAGTAGTACTAGCTGATGAAATTAATCTTTCCAATAAAAAAAATTTAGATAATGGCAAAGTTAACTTTCAAAATATATCTATGAAAGATGGTTTATCTAGTAATGCTATAACTTGTATTTTTCAAGATTCTAAGGGGTATATATGGATAGGAACTGAAGATGGGTTAAATCAATATGATGGAAATGGGGTAAAAGTTTATAATTATGAAAACAGCACAGAAGATGGTTTGAGTTCTACATATATAACAAGTATTGCGGAGGATGAGCAGGGGTATATATGGGTTGGAACTTATGGCGGTTTAAATATCATTGATGGTGAAACAGAAAATATAGTTTGCTATGGTGATAAAAATAACTTGAGCAGCCCATATATAACAGATATTTATAAAGATAGTAATAATACTATGTGGGTAGGAACAGCTTCAGGGTTAAATAGGTATGATTCCGAAAGTGATAAATTTGTTAAATATTATTGGAATGATAGGGATAATGAAATTGCTAATAATTATATTACTGATATAAGTGAAGATGAAAATGGATTTTTATGGATAGCTACTAAATGTGGTATAGGTGGAATAAATATAAATGAATTAGATTATTATGCTAAGAATTTTGGGGAAGAAAATTCTAAGCAAATATACGCAATTGGTAGAAGTATAGATGGATATATGTGGGTTGCTAGTAAAAGTGGGATATATAAACATAATGTATTTGATAAAAAAACTAATATTTATAAAGTTAGATTTGATGATAGTATAGAAAACAGTATCGTTACAGTACTATGTGATATTGAAGGCAATGTATGGCTTGGAACCTCAGATGGACTAGTAAAATATAATGAACAAAATAATACAATTGAAACTTACAAAAAAGACATAGCATTTAATACTAGTCTAATTAGTAATTCTATCACCTGTTTATTTCAAGATAGAAATGGAGTTTTATGGATAGGAACTGATAATGGAGTGAGCATATTAAATACAGCTCAACAGTTTAGTAATAGCATAAATGACGCTTTAAGGAAAATGGATATACCATATAGTAGTATAACATCTATAATCGAGGATAGTAATAACGATTTATGGATAGGTACAGAGAGTAATGGAATAATAAACTTTATTGTAGAAACTAAAGAGACTGTTAGATATATATATGATGAGAATAATAATAACTCATTATCTAGTAATAAAATAAATAATATTTTCGAGATTGAAAAAAATAGATTTGTAATATCTACAGATAGAGGGGTAGATGTTTTATATAAAGATACAAGAAAGATAGAATGTAACGTAACTAGAGACTTAAGAGAAGAGTATACTAATGAAATATTAACTATTTTTAATGATGGATATGATTTGTGGATAGGTACTAATAATGTTTTTTTTAAAAGTGAAAATGGAACATATGAATTAGTAAACTATAATGAGAATTTTCAAGAGAAAGGAATAGATAATTATAGAGTTGTAGATATCTTTCAAGATGAAAGAGATAAAGATATATTATGGCTAGCGGGAGAACGATATAGCGGACTTATAAAATTTCATAAAACTGATGGTATTATAAAAAACTATGTAACAAGTAAAGACATCACTTCTATTAGCTATGACTTTGTAAATTGTATAGAAGGTGATGGAAATGGAGTTTTGTGGATAGGAACAAATTCAGGATTAAATAAATTTGATATAGAAACTGAAATATTTATAAGATATTCTCAAAAAGATGGACTAGTTAGTGATTATATAAATTCAATTGAAATAGATAGTTGTGGAAACTTATGGCTAGGAACAAATAATGGATTAAGTAAATTTAATATTGAAGAAAATAAATTTATAAATTTTTCTGAAATAGATGGAATTCAAGGAAGCCACTTCAATAGAGGGGTAAGCTTAAATATGGAGTGTGGTCAGGTACTATTTGGAACATCTACTGGAGTAGTATCTTTTAATCCAATGGAGATTAATGAAGATACATATAGAAATGAAAATGTTGTAATAGGAAAAGTAAGAATAAATGGTGAGTTAATTACTTTGGGAGATAAGAACCTAAATTTAAAGTACAATGAGAACAACATAATGTTTCAATATTTCCTTCCTGAGTATGGAAGATTAGGAGAGATAAATTATTTATACAAGCTTGAAGGAGTAGATGATGAGTGGAAATATATTAATAGAGGGTCATTTTCAAACTATACATTATTATCACCAGGTAACTACACTTTTAAAGTAAAGGCTATGAATAATACTGGAGACATTACAGAAGAAACAAGTTTAAATTTTACGATAAATAGTCCTATTTGGAAAACTAAAGCAGCATATTGTTTTTATATTTTTATTTTTTTAGCTATAATCTACTTTATATGGAACAGAGTTAAATTATTAAAAGCTATAGTTGAAAAACAGACTAAAGAAATAAATCGTCAGATGGATGAAAATAAAAAATTATATGAAAGAAGTTTAAAAAATGAGAAATTTAAAAATGATTATTTTGTAAATCTTTCTCACGAGTTAAGAACTCCTATAAATATAATATTATCTGTTTTACAATTGTTAAATTCTTTAGAGGATAGTGGAAATGTTACTAAAGAAAAAGCAAAACATTATATGGATGTAATAAAGAAAAGCTCTAATAATTTATTAAAGATTATAAATGATATTATAGATAGTTCAAAGATAGAGTCTGGAGCTTATAAAATAAATAAACAAGATAATGTAGATATAGTTTATTTAGTAGAAGAAACAGCTCTTAATATGAGCGATTATATAAAAGAAAAAGGACTTGAACTAATAATTGACCCAGAGATAGAAGAAAAAACAATATGTTGCGACCCAAAAGAAATAGAAAGATGTATTATAAATCTTATTGGAAATGCGGTTAAATTCACTGAAAGTGGTGGAAGAATTAGTATTGTAATTAAAGAAAATGAGAATTTTGTAAGCATTTCTGTTGAAGATACTGGACTTGGTATATCAAAAGATGACCAAGAGTTCATTTTTAACAGATTTGAGCAAGGAAAAGGTTCTGATTCAACTAAAGTAAGTAGTAGTGGGATAGGTTTAACATTAGTTAAATATATAGTAGAGCTTCATAATGGTAATGTTTCATTAGAAAGTGAAGAAAATCAGGGAAGTAAATTTACAATAACTTTACCTTTAGTTTAATTCTAGAAGGTAACTTTACAACTTAATAATTAAAATAAATTAGCATGTATATTTATGGAGATATATATGCTAATTTTTTATTAAATATAAGAATTAATTAATTAAATAAAGAAAAGATAATAAAGAAATAAATATATACTTAGGAGATTATTAATGGAAAGATTAGCAGAATTAATAAATAATTATGGATATATTATTATTTTTTTATCATTATTTTTAGAATTGATAGCATTACCACTACCAGGAGAAATCTTAATGGGATACTGTGGATTTCTTATTTATAATGGAAGTTTGAATTACACGTTAAGTATTATAACAGCAGCACTAGGAGCTATATGTGGTATAACATTATCATATTTTATTGGTAAATTATTAGGAGTTCCGTTTTTTCATAAGTATGGTAAATATGTTCATCTCACTCCAGAAAAGTTAGATAAAATATCAGGATGGTTTGATAGATTTGGAAATAAATTATTGACTATAGCTTACTTTATACCTGGAGTAAGACATATTACTGGATATGTATCAGGAATAACCAATATATCTTTTAGTAAATTTGCCATTCATGCCTATATAGGTGCATTTATTTGGGCTATAACATTTATTACTATTGGTAAAGCATTAGGTGAAGATTGGAATTATTTACATAAGTATGCTACAAAGTACTTAATTATAGGAGCAATATTATTAGGGATTATCATAGTAGCTATATATGGTTATAAGAGATATGAAAAAGAGATAAAGAAATATATTTACTTATATATGAAAAATATAATTTCGGTTTATAATTCAATTAAGAAAGTTGAATTAGGCATAGTTATTGCAGGGATAGTGTATATAGCTTTAATAATAGTTACTTTTAAATTAATAGATGAGCATTTATCAAATGAAATGAGCTTATTTGATAGTATAACCTATAGAATTTTTAGAGGTGTTTTTTCAAAGAGTTTTATAGAGGTTATAAGTGGATTTAAAAATTTATCATCTGTATATATTGTAATCTTGGTAAGTATTTTAATGGTTGGGTGGATAACAGTAAAGCAAAGTCAGAAAGTAAAAAATATATTATTTATAATTTTTACAATTCTAGGTGGAGAGATATTTGTTGACATTTCTAACTATATATTTAAGAAGAGTAATTCAGCTATAGATATAGGAAGTATTTATAATAGCTTTCCAAGTAAAGATGTTTTTATAGTTTCTATTTTATTTGGGATTATTACATATTATATATTAAGGCAAAGTTATAGTAAAATTATAAAAACTATATCGATGATTATACTTATATCTATTTGTGCTTTTGTAGGAATAAGTGATATATATTTAAAAATTCAATATGCTAGTGGTGTAATTGTAGCTTATTTATTTGCTACTCTTTGGATTATCTTATGTATTACAATTTTAGAATTATGGAGTATTATACCTGAAGTTGCAAGTAAGTTAGAGGATTAGTAAAAGGTATAAGGAATTTTTTAGCTTTGACATCTATTTGTAATGTTTATATTATAAAATTAATATGATAATTTATATTTTAGGAATCATGGAAAATGGATGGAGGAGAGATAAAGTGATATGCCTATAAGTATGAGAGAGGAAGTTAATAATAGAGTTACAAGAAATAGAAAAAGAAAACGCAGAAAGTATATAGTAGCAGGAGTTATTATTATAACTACTTTTGGAATATATAAAATTAATTATTATTGCAAACAAAAGGAAGTGGCAAGTGTAATTATTGAAGAAAATAAATATATAGAGAATGAAGAAGCAACTATTAAAAATAGTAGATCAGCGTCTAATGAATACTTAATGTTGATTAATAAGGTAAGTGGTATAAACCAAAACTATATACCTCCGGATTTAGTAATTCCAAATGTTAAATTTAGAGTAGCTGATGATATGTGCAGAGAAATGAGAGTAGATGCTGCAAAAGCTTTAGAAAATATGTTTAATGATGCAATGAAAGAAGGAATAAACTTAATTGCAATTTCAGGATATAGATCATATGAGTATCAACAAGAAGTTTATGATAGAAGCGTTGCAATAGAAGGTCAGGAGTATACAAATAACTATGTTGCTGTACCAGGAACAAGTGAGCATCAAACTGGATTAGTAATGGATTTATTATCAGATGAATATTTAAGTTTAGATGAGGGGTTTGAGAATACAAGAGCTTTTCAGTGGCTTAAGGAGAATATGAGTAATTATGGATTTATACTTAGATATCCTAAAGGAAAAGAAGATATAACAGGATATGATTATGAACCATGGCATTTGAGGTATGTTGGAGTTGATGTTGCAGAAGAGATAATGAGTAAAGGCATAACCTTAGAAGAATATTTAAATAGTTAGTATTATATATATTTATAATACTAGGATTACAGTAAGAATGTATAAAAACTTCTAAAGAAAGATATTTTCTTTAGAGTTTTTTTTATTACATAAAGATTAGATATGCCAAAGTTTAATTTATAGATAAGTGATGAATATTATATGTGATAAAGTTACACAAGGTAAGGTAAAATGATAACAATTGCTGGTGTGAGGAATATAATTTATTAAGTGATAATTAATTTATCAACTTAAATGAATTATAGGAGAGTAAGAAGATGAAAGTCATTAATGAATCAGAATTTGTAAATGAAGTTAAAGATGGATTAGTTTTAGTAGATTTTTATGCAGAATGGTGTGGCCCATGTAAGATGCTTTCACCAGTTTTAGAACAAATAAATAAAGAAAATAAGGATATTAAAGTTGTTAAGGTTAATATTGATAATTCAAGAAATATAGCATCATATTATCAAATACAATCAATACCAACTTTAGTTTTATTGAAGGATGGACAATTTATCCATAGGATGATAGGTTTCAATCCTAAGAAAAAAATAGAAGAGTTTATAGCAAGAGGAAAATAAATTAATAAAATTACATAGAGATTTTATTTAAGTAAATTTCTGTGTGATTTATTTTTATATTTAGTAATATAATTAATTTATTAAATCAATTACAATATTAACATTATTTAAATGTTTTCATAAAGAATTGAAAAAATATTTATAAAATTTATAAATATTTGTTCCATTTTCAATAAAATGGTTGTATAATATGAATATATTAAATTAATATTTTGAGTGAACAAAGGCGTTCAATAGAGGGATAATCCCTATTCTATTGTCGTCTTTTTTTTTATTATAAAGGGGGAATATATTATGTCAAAGTATACAAGGGAAGATATTTTAAGATTAGTAGAGGAGAATGACATTAAGTTTATAAGATTGCAATTCACAGATATATTTGGATTCTTAAAAAATGTAGCTATTACTGATAGACAATTAGAGAAGGCCTTGGACAATAATATAATGTTTGATGGTTCATCTATTTCAGGATTTGTAAGAATTGAAGAATCAGATATGTATTTAAGACCAGATTTAGATACATTTTCTATATTACCATGGAGACCACAACATGGAAGAGTTGCTAGATTAATTTGTGATGTTTATACTCCTGAAGGACATGCTTTTGAAGGAGATCCAAGAAATATATTAAAGAAAGTATTAAAAGAAGCAGAGGATATGGGATATAGCTTTAATGTAGGGCCAGAATGTGAATTTTTCTTATTAGAAACTGATGAGAAAGGAAGACCAAAGTTAGAAACTCAAGATAAATCAGGATATTTTGATTTAAGCCCATTAGAAGGTGCTGAAAATGCAAGAAGAGATATGTGCATGATGTTAGAAGATATGGGATTTGAAATAGAAGCTTCTCATCATGAAGTAGCATATGGTCAAAATGAAATAGATTTTAAATATGCTGATGCATTAACTACAGCAGATAGTATTATGACATTTAAGTTAGTAGTTAAATCAGTAGCTCAAAGACATGGAGTATATGCAACATTTATGCCTAAGCCTTTCTTCGGAATAAATGGATCAGGAATGCACGTAAATATGTCTCTTATGAAAGATGGTAAGAATGCATTTTATGATGAAAGTGATAAATTAGCTTTAAGCAAAGATGCATATAGCTTTATAGCAGGACTTATGAAGCATGTAAAAGAATTAACTGCTATAACAAATCCATTAGTTAATTCTTATAAGAGATTAGTACCTGATTACGAAGCACCAGTTTATATTGCATGGTCAGCAAAAAATAGAAGTCCACTTATAAGAGTTCCAGCAACTAGAGGAGCAGGTACAAGAATAGAATTAAGATGCCCAGATCCAAGTGCAAACCCATATTTAGCTCTAGCTTGTCTTTTAGCAGCGGGATTAGATGGAATTAAAAATAATTTAACACCACCAGCGTCAATTGAAAAGAATATATTCGGAATGAGTGTTGAAGAAAGAAAGAAAGAAGGTATAGAAAGTTTACCAGGAAGCTTAGAAGAATCTATTAAGTATATGGAAGAAAGTGAATTAATAAGAAAAACTTTAGGTGACCATACTTTCTATAATTATATTAAAGCTAAAAAAATAGAATGGGATGAGTACAGAACTAAGGTAACTCCATGGGAAATTGATAATTATTTAGAGCAATATTAAGATATTGTTAAATGAATAGTATTAAAGTAGAAATTCTATCAGCTAAATATATAACATATACTTAAGCTGAAAGAATTTTTGCTTAATACGATTTTAAGCATCTGTTTGATTGGAGGGAAAATATGCAAGAAAGAATTGTAATAGCTATAAATAATCTTAATGTTGCAGACAAATTAAGAATGGTATTATCTAACGCAGGATATTACATAGTTGCTACTACAAAGTCAGGAAATGAACTTACTAGAATAGTTAGAAGCAATGATATAAGTATTGTTTTAATTGGGTATAAGCTAAGTGATATGACTATCATGGATGTGTATGATAATATTGGAGAATTAACTAGTTTTTTAGCAATAGTTAATGAACAACATAAGGCTTATATACAGGAAGAAGTAGATATTTTTTGCATAACAAGTCCTATAAATAATGCAGTACTTCTAAATTCCATAGATATGGTGATACAAAGTCAAAGAAGATTTGGAATTTATAAGAAGAAAATTCATTCTTTAGAGCAGAAGATTGAAGATAGAAAATTTATTGATAAAGCAAAAGGTAAATTAATGAAAATAGAAGCTATTAGTGAGGAAGAGGCTTTTAGATATATTCAAAAACAAGCTATGGATAGAAGGAAAACTATAAGAGAAATAGCTGATGAAATATTAGATGAGATATAATTGGATTTTGTCCAAGCTAAATGGAGGGGTGTATGCATAAGGATTGTGGTTTATACAAAGGGGTATTTGAGCATGATGCGTGTGGAATAGGAGCTATAGCCAATATAAATGGTGAAAAAACTCATAAGACCATAGAGGATGCTCTTAATATATTAATAAATTTAGAGCATAGAGGTGGATCTGATGAAAACTCTGGTGATGGTGCTGGAATACTGTTGCAGATACCACATAGATTTTTTAAAGAAGAAGCTCAAAATTTAGGATTCATCTTACCTAAAGAGGGAGAATATGCTGTTGGTATGTTCTTTTTTTCAAATGATGAAGTTGAAAGAAATGAAACTATAAGATTGTTTGAAAATGTTGCTACTGAAGAAGGTTTAAAGATTTTAGCTTGGAGAGAAGTACCATATGATACAAATGGCTTAGGGGTAGAGGCTTTAAAAACTATGCCATATTTTAAGCAAGTTATAATTGAGAAGCCTAAAAATATATTTTCAGGAATGGATTTTGAAAGAAGATTATATGTTTTAAGAAGAAGTTTTGAAAAAAGAGTTAAGGATGAGAAGACATATGTAGTTTCTCTATCTTCAAAAACTATTGTGTATAAAGGGATGTTGTTAGCTGGACAACTTAAAAACTTTTATAAGGATTTAACAAATCAAAAAATTGAATCAGCTATAGCCATGGTTCACTCTAGATATAGTACAAATACAGTTCCAAACTGGGAGAGAGCTCATCCTAATAGGTATATAATTCATAATGGTGAAATTAACACACTAAGAGGTAATGTAAATAAATTATATTCAAGAGAAGAGACTATAACCTCAAGAGTTTTAGGAGATGAAATTAAAAAAGTATTACCAATTATAAATAAAGAAAGTTCTGACTCAGCTATTTTAGATAATACTTTAGAGTTTTTAACTATGAATGGTAGGGATATGGCAAGAGCTGTGATGATGTTAATTCCAGAGCCTTGGGTTAAGAATACTAGAGTTACAGAAAAGAAAAAAGCTTTTTATGAATATAATGGAACTTTAATGGAACCTTGGGATGGACCTGCTGCTATTGTTTTTTCTGATGGAGATAAAATGGGGGCTGTTTTAGATAGAAATGGTTTAAGACCAACAAGATATTATATTACTAAAAATGATACCTTAATTCTTTCTTCAGAAGTTGGGGCATTAGATATAAAAAATGAAGATATAAGATATAAAGGTAGATTAACTCCGGGTAAGATGTTACTGGTAGATACTAAGAAGGGAAAACTTATTGAAGATAAAGAGTTAAAAGAAAGATATTATATGCAACATCCATATGATGAATGGTTAAGTGAAGGATTAGTTACATTAGATTCTTTATATGAAAGTAGAGTTGAAGAGATTGAAAGAGAAAGAAGAGGGAAACTCTTTAAAGCTTTTGGTTATAGCTATGAGGATTTAACAGGTACAATTTTACCAATGATGGAAAGTGGAGAAGAACCTTTAGGTTCAATGGGGATAGATACTCCACTGGCAGTTCTTTCGAAGAGAGAGCAACCTTTATTTAATTACTTCAAGCAATTATTTGCTCAAGTAACAAATCCACCTATTGATGCTATAAGAGAAGAAGTTGTGACATCTACTAATGTTTATTTAGGTACAGGTGGAAATATATTAGAAGATAAAAAGGATAATTGTAATTTAATTAAGTTAAATGATCCTATATTATCTGATGAAGATTTAGCAAAGATAAAGGCAATGTATGATGATAATTTTAAGGCTAAGGTATTAGAGATAGTATATGAAAAGACAAGTTCTGATAAAGATTTAGAAAAAGCTTTAGATAATCTGTTTGAAAATGCTTATAGTTCATATAAAGAAGGATACAATTTGTTTATTTTGAGTGATAAGAAGGTAAATGAAACTCAGATTCCAATACCATCTTTATTAGCAGTTTCAGGATTGCATAGATTTTTTATAAATAAAGGAATACGAACTGCTGTAGATATAATTGTTGAAAGTGGGGAGCCAAGAGAGGTACATCATTTCGCTACTCTTTTAGGATTTGGTGCTTCAGCAATAAATCCGTATTTACTTTATGAATCAGTACAAGAATGTAAAGAGATAGGCTTAACAAATATAGAGTATAAAAAGGCTGTTAAAAATATAAACAAAGCATTAGTTAAAGGAATAATCAAGATATGCTCTAAAATGGGGATATCAACTATTCAATCTTACCAAGGAGCACAGATATTTGAAGCTTTAGGTATAAAAGAAGATGTTATAAACAAGTATTTTACAAAGACAGTAAGTAGAATAGGTGGAATAGGGTTAGAAGAAATCGATAAAGAAACTTTAATGAAGCATAAGAAAGCTTTCGATAAGTACTATAATAATTTTGATTTTTCATTAGAAAGTAATGGGATGTATAAAGAAAGAAGCGGAAAAGAAGAGCATTTATATAATCCGTTAACTATTCATAAGTTACAAGAATCTACTAAAAAGAATGATTATAATTTATTTAAAGAGTATTCAGCTTTATTAAATAAAGAGAATAATGAAATAACTTTAAGAAGTTTATTAGATTTTAACTTTGAAGAAAATCCTATACCTATTGATGAAGTTGAATCTATAGAGTCTATAGTAAAAAGATTTAAAACAGGGGCAATGTCATATGGGTCTATATCAAAAGAGGCTCATGAAGCTTTAGCAATAGCAATGAATAGAATTGGGGGCAAATCAAATACAGGCGAAGGTGGAGAAGATAGTTCTCGATATATATTAGACAAAAATGGAGATTCTAGAAGATCAGCAATTAAGCAAATAGCTTCTGGTAGGTTTGGGGTAACCACAGAATATTTAGTAAATGCTGATGAGATTCAAATTAAAATGGCTCAAGGTGCAAAGCCAGGTGAGGGAGGACATCTTCCTTCAAAGAAAGTATATCCATGGATAGCTAAAACTAGGGGGTCTACACCAGCAGTTGAATTAATCTCACCGCCACCACATCACGATATTTACTCAATAGAAGATTTGGCTCAACTTATATATGATTTAAAAAATGCTAATAGAAAAGCTAGAATATCAGTAAAACTTGTAGCAGAATCAGGAGTAGGAACTATAGCTTCAGGGGTAGCTAAAGGTGGAGCTGATGTAATTTTAATTTCAGGATATGATGGTGGTACAGGGGCAGCACCAAGAACATCAATACAACATGCTGGGATACCGTGGGAGTTAGGAGTAGCAGAAGCAAATCAAACGTTATTATTAAATGGGTTAAGAGATAGAGTTACTATTGAAGTGGATGGAAAGCTCATGACTGGTAGGGATGTTGCTATAGCAGCTCTTCTTGGGGCAGAGGAGTTTGGATTTGCAACAGCACCGTTAGTAACATTAGGTTGTGTAATGATGAGAGTTTGTAACTTAGATACTTGTCCAGTAGGAATAGCTACTCAAAATGAAGAGCTTAGAAAAAGGTTTAAAGGAAAACCAGAGTACGTAGTTAATTTTATGTATTTCATAGCTCAAGAATTAAGAGAATATATGGCCAAACTAGGTTTCAGAAATGTTGAAGATATGATTGGTAGAGTAGATAAGCTTAGGCAAAGAGATGATTTAAAAGGGTTTAAAGGTAGCAAGGTTGATTTATCTTCAGTTTTATATGTTGATGAAAGATTTAAAGGTAAATCAGTAGTGAGAGATAAGAATAGAAAGAGTTATAACCTAGATAAAGTTATAGATACAACTTTATTACTACCTATGGTAAGTGAAGCTATGGAGAAAAAAGAAAATTTAGTTTTAAATATAGATATTAGAAATATCCACAGAACTTTAGGGACAATACTAGGTTCAGAACTAACTAGAAGATACGGAAAAGATGCTATGCAAGATGAAACTGTAAGAATTAAATGTAATGGTTCTGCAGGGCAAAGCTTTGGTGCGTTTGTACCTAGAGGAATTACTTTAGAAGTTATAGGTGATGCCAATGACTACTTTGGAAAAGGATTATCTGGTGGAAAGCTTATAGTGTCTAAGCCTAAGGAATGTACATTAGAAGGTGAAGATAATGTAATAATTGGAAATGTAGCACTTTATGGAGCAACTAGTGGTAAAGCTTTCATTAATGGTGTAGCAGGAGAGAGATTTGCAGTTAGAAATTCAGGAGCAATAGCAGTAGTTGAAGGTGTTGGAGACCATGGTTTAGAGTATATGACCGGTGGGACAGTAGTTATTTTAGGTGAAATGGGAATTAACTTTGCTGCAGGTATGAGCGGTGGAGTTGCTTATGTTTATGATAGTAAACTTATTTTAGAAAATAGAGTAAATAAAGATATGGTATCTATAGAAGGTCTAAATTATGATGAAGTAATGGAAGTTAGAGATCTTATAAGAGAACATTATAAAGAGACAAACTCTAAGATTGCTAAAAATATCTTGGATAATTTTGACTTTGAATCAGGATACTTTAAGAAAGTAATGCCAAAGGATTATGCGAAGATTATAAAATTAATAAATGAAAAAGTTAAGAGTGGATTAAGTAAAGCTGATGCAGCTTTAGAAGCTTTTTATGAAAGGAGTGGAGTTTAATATGGGAAGGCCTGATGGATTTTTAGTATATGAAAGAGAAACAGGAGAAAATATAGCTCCACTAGATAGAATTAATAATTATGATGAATTTCATAAGAGCTTAAGTGAAGATAAGCAAAGAGAACAAGGGGCTAGATGTATGGATTGTGGAATTCCATATTGTCAAAGTGGTATTTTAATAAATAATAGAGTATCTGGTTGTCCTCTAAACAACTTAATCCCTGAATTTAATCACTTATTATATAAAGGTAATTATAAGTTGGCATTACAAAGATTATTAATGACAAATCCATTTCCAGAGTTTACTGGAAGAGTATGTCCAGCGCCTTGTGAACATGGATGTACAGTTGGACTTAATGGTGTATCAGTTAGCATAAAGGAAAATGAAAGATTTATAATAGATAAAGCTTTTAGCAATGGAACAATGCAGGCAAAACCCCCCATATGTAGAACGGGAAAAACTATTGCTATAGTAGGTTCAGGTCCAGCAGGACTTTCAGCAGCTTATATTTTAAATAAGTTAGGACATACAGTTACTGTTTATGAAAGGGAAGATAGAGTTGGGGGACTACTTATGTATGGTATACCTAATATGAAGCTAGATAAATCCGTTGTAAATCGTAGGGTTATGTTAATGAAAGAAGAAGGAGTAACCTTTTTAACTGGGGTAGATGTTGGAAAAGAGAGCAAGGTAACTTCTATGATACTCAATAATTATGACTCAGTTATCTTAGCAACAGGAGCACCAAAACCTAGAGATTTAAATGTTAAAGGCAGAGAGTTAAGAGGTATAGAGTTTGCTGTAGATTATCTAAAAGAAAATACAAGAACTTTATTATCACCGAAAATAGATAATAATAATTATATAGATGCAAAGAATAAAAATGTATTAATTATTGGTGGAGGAGATACAGGAACAGATTGTGTTGCGACAGCTTTAAGACAAGGAGCTAAATCTATAATGCAACTAGAAATAACAGATAAGCCACCAAAATCAAGGAGTGATAATAATCCTTGGCCACAATGGGCAAATATTTTTAAAGAAGATTATGGTCAAGAAGAGTATGTAGCTAAGTTTGGGAAAGATCCAAGAAAATATTTAACTTCAGTAAAAGAGTTAATTGGTGATGAAAACGGCAATGTTAAAAAAGCTGTAATAACAAACGTAAAATGGGAAAAAACTGAAGATAATAGAGTTGTACCTATACTAGTAGAAAATAGTGAAAAATTAATAGATGTAGATTTAGTTTTGATTGCTATGGGATTTTTAGGCTCTGAAGATTATTTAACTCAAGTATTAGAAATAGAATTAAATAATAGAGGAAATATAAAAGCTGATGATAAAAGCTATAAAACAAATAAAAATAATATATTTGTTTGTGGAGATGCTAGAAGAGGTCAATCTTTAGTGGTATGGGCTATAAGAGAAGGAATAGATGTAGCTTATAATGTTCATAAATATCTTGTTAAATAGGATTAAAGGATGTCCAATTTGGACATCCTTTATATGCGTAATAGAAATAAATTTTTCATGTTAATATGTTTGCACTAGGAACTAGTTTAATTTTCTGAACTAAGTTGAGCTATTCCTAATGATGTAAGACCAATTGATAATAGAGTTATAGATGTGTTTATATCAATAGTTGTTATAATTGATAAAGCTAAAGTTGCTACTCCCATAGATAAACCAACTGCTTTGAAAATAGTATTAATAGTTTTTTTATTCATGTAATACCTCAAAATATTTTTAGTAATATAAAAAATATATGTTAAACTATATATTGATTATACATTTATTGGGATAATGATACAATAAATGTATAATTAAGATTAACTACGTAATTAAATGTATATAGGGATAGATGTAGTATTGATATTCAATATAGTTGAGTAAATAAAGATGAAAATAATGTGCACAGATATTTAGTTATAAAGAAGATGGGGGTTAATATGGATATAAACTTAAGAAAATTATCATTAGAAGATAAAAAGGAATATTGGAATAGTGGATTTAAAAATCAAGATGAAGAAGTGATGTATTATACTGGGACAACAAATAATCCAACTGAGGAACAAATATGTAATTATATAGACAGAGTAGTAAAAAATGATTCAAGGGAGGATTATGTTATTTGTGATTTAAATAATAATATTTTAGGTGAAGCTGTGTTAATGGAAATAGATGATGATAATAAGAGCTGTCATTTTAGAATAGCTATATTTAATAAAGAATCATTTGGAAAAGGAATTGGATATAAAGCAACAGTAGAAATATTAAGAATTGCATTTGAAAAGTTGAAATTACATAGAGTAGAGTTAGAAGTTTTTGACTATAATCTAAGAGCAAAGAAAATGTATGAAAAAGTAGGATTTAAGGTTGAAGGATTAAAAAGAGATGGAATATTTATAGATAATCAGTATAGAGGTATATACATAATGTCCATACTTGAGGATGAATATAGAAAAATATTCAGTTAAAATCTATATAAATTTTACGAAAAATTTCTGTACATATTAGTTAAGGTAATGTACAGAAATGTAAGCTATAATTAGGATTATAAAAATAATAAGAGATAATGTAGCTTATTATGGAGGAATAGTGATGATAAAGGTATTGTTAGTTGAAGATAATGAGAAGATTAGTGAGAATATATTAGAGTATTTTAAAGATGAAATGGATATTAAAAATGTATATAACGGAAGAGATGCTATTGATTATTTAGAGTTATATGATTTTGACATAATTATTTTAGATTTAATGCTTCCTGAAATTGATGGAATGGGAGTATTAAAGTATATGTCTAAAAAAGGTATAGACACAGCAGTTATAGTTCTTACTGCAAAGGAAGAGCTTGGAGATAAGCTTAAAGCATTCAATTTAGGGGCAAATGATTATCTAACAAAGCCATTTTATATGGAAGAGCTTAAAGCAAGAATAATTGCAATATTAAAGAGTGTAGGAAAAATAAAAAGTTCAAATATGCTTCAGTTTAAAGACATGGAAGTTAATATGAAGACTAAGAGGGTTTATATTAAAGGCAATGAAATTGATTTAAATGAGAAGCTGTATAGTTTATTAGAATATTTAATAATGAACAAGGGTGTACTATTATTTAAGGAACAGATATTTGATAATATTTGTGGATACAATAGTGATGCATCAACTGAAATAATAGAAGTTTATATGAGTAGACTTAGAAAAAATTTAAGTAAATACGGATATGATAAATATATTGTTACAAAGAGAGGTATGGGGTATTTAATGGACGAAAGCATTGAGGACTAACTATGATGAAGAAAGATATATTTTTAAAGACCAAGAGAAAAGTAATAATTTTGAGTTTATCTATAGTATTTATTTGCTTGTTAATATTTGCGATAATCACTAAAACTTTATATACTTCTATAGTATTTAGTCATATAGATCAACAGCTTATGAAGGAGAGAAATACTTATAGCAATGCAATGAATACAGGAAGAGATGTAAGAGATGTGAGAGGGATACCTAAGTTACCACCTAATATTATTATGATAATACAGACTGGTAATGGAGTTGCATTAATGAATCAAAATTACTATTTTGACTCTGATAATCTACCAGTTTTTCCTGATAACTCTGAAGATGAAATAGTGACTTTAACCTTTGGGGAATATACATTTAGAGGAATAAAATTTAAATTTAATGATTTAGTTGTATCATTATTAATAAATGTAGATTCAGAGATACAGTCTGTAAATCAGCTTATGAGTTCAATAATATTAAGTTTTGTTATACTAATTATAATAGCACTTGTATTATCTTATTATCTTTCTTCAAAGATAATGAAGCCTGTTAAGGAAGCTTATGATAAGCAGGTATTTTTTGTTCAAGATGCATCCCATGAGATGAGAACACCTCTTGCAGTAATAAGAGGGAAGCTAGAACTTCTTGCTAATAAGTGGGGAGATACTATTGATAATAATTTTGAACATATATCAAAAATGATGAGTGAGGTAAGAGGTTTAGAAAAGCTTAATAGTGATTTACTATTACTATCAAAGGAAGATGTTGATGGAAGTATTAATATAACAGAATTTTCTTTAAATGATTTTGTTACAGATTTAAGTGAATTCTATATTGATTTAGCTGAAATTCAAGAGAAGACCTTTGAAGTAAAAACGGTAGACTCTGATTTGAAAGTGAGCTGGGATTACAATAAAATTAAGAGAATGATAATTATCTTAATCGAGAATGCTTTTAAATATACTGGTGATAATGGTAAAATTCAACTTAGTTTTGAAGATGCAGGAAAGAATATAAAAGTAACTGTTAAAGATAATGGGATTGGTATAAAGGAAGAAGATCAAAAGCGTATTTTTGATAGATTCTTTAGAAGTGCTGATGTGAGAGTTAAGAATATAAGCGGTAGTGGAATAGGATTAAGTCTTTTAAAATCTATTTCTAAAACTTTAGATATTAAGGTTAAATTAACTTCAAAAGAATTGGTTGGAACAGAATTTACTTTATTAATTCCTAAATCGATAAAGTAATGATAAATTAGATTAAGTAAAAATATAAACTCTATGCAAAAGAGAATTGATGCTGTATACGGTACAGATAAATTCTGCGTAGAGTTTTTTATTTATGTTAAGTTAATGTTAAGATTCATCTATTAGAATGAAATAGAAATATATGGAGGTGGGTTAATAATGAATGATAAAAAGACAAAGTATATTTTAATTACATTAATTATTATATGCTTAGCTTTAATTGGAGTATATTTAGTTAAATTTAATCCAAATACTGAAAATGGTTATGGAAATATACAAAATGTTGATACTGTCTTAGATAAAGATAATATTACAAATATTAATATTGAAATTGCTGATAGTGACTGGGAGGATTTAAAAGAAAATGCAACAGCAGAAGAATACTATGAGGCAAATGTAACAATAAATGGAGAGACTTTTTATAGTGTAGGAGTAAGAGCTAAAGGAAATTCAAGTCTTAGCAATATAGCTAAGGATGATACTACAGATAGATATAGTTTAAAGATTAAATTTGATAAATATGTTGATGGTCAAACATACAATGGAATAGAAAAATTAGCTTTAAATAATAATTATCAAGACCCTACATACATGAAGGAATACTTATCTTATGAGATATATGAATCTTTAGGGGTCTCAACTCCAGAGTATTCTTATGCAAGTATAAGTATAAATGGAGAGCCATGGGGATTTTATCTTGCTATAGAAGATATTGATGAAAGATATATAGAAAAATATTATGGTTCAGTAGAGGGAAATCTTTATAAACCTGAAACTATGGATTTGAATAATAATGATATTGGTCAAAAAGATGAAGAAATGATAAAGCCTGGTTTCCAAACGAATGAAGATATAGGTGGAGAGTCAGCAGCATCAAATAGTAATTCACAAGGAATGGATGGCAATATGCAAAGTATGCCTGGAAACATGCCAGAAAATCTTCCAGAAGGAATTCCAAATGATATGCAGGGTAATAAGCAAGGAATGATGGGCGGATTTAATAAAGGAAATAATGGGGGTGCAGATCTTAAATATATAGATGATGATATAGCAAGTTATTCAACAATAACTGAAAGCGCTGAATTTAAAACTACAACAGAAGCTGATTATCAAAAGATTGTAGATATGATAAAAAACTTAAATAAGGGGGAAAATCTTGAAGAGTATCTAAATGTAGAAGAAATATTAAAATACTTTGCAGTAAATACGTTTTTAGTTAATTTAGATAGTTATTCCGGTGGAATGTATCATAATTATTATCTTTATGAAAGAGATGGAGTATTTGAAATGCTGCCTTGGGACTTAAATATGTCCTTTGCAGGATTTGGTGTTAATAATGCTAGTAGTGCAGTAAATTTCCCAATTGATTCACCAGTAACAGGTACATTAGAAGATGCTCCTTTAATAGGGAAGTTATTGGAAGTTGATGAGTATAAAGAATTATATCATAGCTATCTAAATCAAATTATAGAAAATTATATAAGCAATGATGGATTTAATAATTTAGTAACTAAAATTGATAATATGATTAAAGATTATGTTAAAGAAGATGTGACAGCTTTTTATAATTACGATGAATATGAAAGTGCAGTTTCAGAGTTAAGAACATTTATGCAAGATAGATCATCAAGTGTAATTGCTCAACTTAATGGTGAACAGCCTTCAACAGAATATGGTACTATCGAAACTACTGTTGATTTATCAGTATTAGGTGGTCAACAACAAATGGGTATGGGTGGAAATAAAGGTGGAATGTTCGATATGAATAATATCCCAGGAAATATTGATGGACAAAATATCCCACAAATGCCAACTGATATGAATGGAGAAAATCTACCACAGATGCCGACGGATATGAACGGTGCAAATATTCAGCAGATGCCACCAAATATGAATGGGGTTAATATGGAACAACAGCCCAATATAAATACTAATGATATGCAACAGAATATTGAAGGTGAAGTTGGAAATAGTCAGTAATAGAGTGGAGATAATGAAAGTGGTAAGCAAATAGAAACAAATTAAATCCAACATATATTCTATCTAATAAGGATATTTTTAAAGGAAATATATGAATATTATCCCAAAACACCTTGAAAATCTATGATTAAGCTTCATTAAAATACAAATATTTCAATATAGCCCAGTAAGTTGCCAGTTATAGGATGTAGACTAAATATCTGTAATAATAGTAAGATAGTTTAGTATTTAATAATTATGGTAATATATTAGAAACAGAGAATTACAATTTGTAATATGGGCACTTAGAATATATAAAGTCAGCAGTGCAACCGGCTAAGATCTAATAAGTTTTAGATCTTAGCCGGTTTTTTATTTTACCATAAATAGAAAGGGAGAAAGCTATGAACAAAAGATTAAAAAATCAAATACTAAGTAGTATTTTGATGGTTATGTTTACATTTGGATTTATTATTCCAGATATGAAAACAGTATATGCAAATATGCTTACATATTTGCCAGAAGGATTTTCAAGTATTGCTATAGGTAGCAATGCAGAAGGAAATGCTTATTATGATAATAATACAAAACAATTTAATATAGAAGGAACAGGGGGATACGTAGGTAAAGACAAAGGTGCAACTGATAGCTATCAATTTGTAAGTTATAAAGTTGAAGGAGATGCAACTATTGTTGCAAGACTTGCAGATTTTGATATGAGTAGTGCAACTAGTGGGCAAGCTGGTGTATTTATTCGTAGCACTAATAATACTGATAATGCAGATTATTTTGGTGTGTACGTAGAACCAAGTTTAGATGGATATAGATATGCTTATAGAGATGTCTCTGATGCCAACTCAGAAAAGGGTGGTACAGGAGCAGAAACTATTGAAGGAATAACTTCAAATGATAAGAACTTATATATCAAGTTAGTTAAAAAGAGAAATGATTTTAAATATTTCATCTCAGATGATGTAACTTTCCCGGCTGATAAGACTTTGATGAAAGGTCAGGAAATTATAAGTGATAATGATGAATGGTATGTTGGATTTGCAGTAAGCAACGGAGAATCAGATTCAAATACCATAGCTAATTTTGATAATATCTCAATAACCGATGCTACAGGATTAGTTTTTGATAGTAATACATTTACGACACCTGTAGATAGAGGTATTTTACCAGAAGGTTTTGTAAATAGTAGCATTGGAAATGAAAACAATACTTCATATGCTAATTTTGATAAAGAAAATAAGAATTTTACAATAGAAGGTTCAGGAAATTTAATAGGTAAAGATAATGGAGTAACTGATAATTACCAATTTGTTAATTATGAAGTTGAAGGTGATGCAACAATTACTGCAAGACTTGTAGATTTTGATATGAGCAATGCACCTAAAGGACAAGCTGGAGTATTTATTCGTGATAATAATACTGCCAATGATGCACAGTATTTTGGTGCATATGTGGATTCAGGAGCAAATCAATATAGATATGCTTTTAGAGATAATGTAAAAGCTGGAGCTGCAGCTATAAATGGATTAGATACGAATTCTAAAAATAAATATATCAAAATAGTAAAAGAAGGAAATGTATTTAGATATTTTATTTCAGAAGATCCAACTTTCCCAGCTAATAATACTATAACAAATTCACAAAATGTATCTATGGAAGATGATGGAGTTTGGAATGTAGGACTTGTTGTAAGTAATGGTGGAAGTACAACACCGGCAGTAGCTATATTTGATAATGTGAAAATAGAAACTGCAGATAAGGTATACTACGATTCAACTTTAGAAGTTATGCCAGTAGATACTGTAGAGGGTGTAGAGGCTGTAGCTGGTGATTCTAATGTTGCTTTATCATGGAATAATGTAGAGAGTGCTACAAGTTATATAGTTAAAAGAGCTACAGCTATAGATGGACAGTATGAAGAAATTGCAACAGTTTCAGGAAATACATATGTTGATAATACTGTAACTAATAATACTACTTATTATTATGTGCTTGTTGCTGCAAATGATGAAGGTATAAGTCATGATTCTAAAGTAGTAAGTGCGATGCCTAATAATAGCAATCCACTAAATCTTCAATATGGAAAAGATGCTGCTAAATTTACTATTACAGAAAAACCAAATGATACAGTATTTGATTCTGTTATAAAAATAGCTGGTTATACAGATAAAGATGGAACTATAACAATAGAGCAAAATGGTAAAGTATTAGTAGATTCAGAAGTTAAAGCTGCTAATGAGAGCTTTGAACAAGTACTAAACTTGAAGCTTGGAAGAAATACTATTAATATATATCAAACAACAGAAGATGGTAAGAAAACATTAAAAAGCTTTAATATAGTAAGATTAAGTAAAGAAAATGTTAATATGATAGTAGACAGTAATTACAGCGGAAATGATGGAGATACTGTTGAAGGTATAAAAACATATAAGACAATTTCAGCTGCAGTTAATGCTGTAAGCACTAAAAATGAAGAGCGTGTTGTTATATTTGTTAAGAATGGTATTTATAAAGAAAAAACAATAGTTCAATTACCATATATAAGTATAATAGGTGAAGATAGTGAAAATACTGTATGGACATATGATGCTGCTAATGGGACTATCAATCCTGAAACAGGTAAAGCATATGGAACAAGTGGAAGTGCAAGTGTAACAGTAAAATCAAAAGCTATTGGATTTACTGCAGAAAATATTACTATAGCAAATGAGTTTAAAGAGCAAGGTAATAATAATGAGCAAGCAGTTGCTTTAAATAACCAAGCAGATCAAAGTATTTTTATAAATGTTAGACTTATTGGTAACCAAGACACATTATTAGCTGATGCAAGTAGTTCAGTGCCAGCAAGACAATATTACTACAAAAATTATATTGAAGGTGATGTTGATTTTATTTTTGGTCGTGCACAAGCAGTATTTAATGATTGTGAAATAGTTTCTTTAAATAGAAATTCAACAAGTAATAATGGATATGTTACAGCAGCAGATACATGGGATAAAGATGCTTACGGATACTTAATAATAAATTCAAGATTATTAGGGGAAGAAGGAATTGCAGATAATACAGTTTCTTTAGGTAGACCGTGGAGACCAAGTAGCCAAACTCAAAAAATGACTCCAGCAGTAACTTATGTTAATAATTATATGGGAAGTCATATAACTGCTAAAGGATGGGAAGACATGGGAGCAGACTCTTTAGCTGTAGACTCACGTTTCTTTGAATTTGGAAACTTTGGACTAGGAGCAAAATTAAGTGAAACAAGAAATCAATTAACTGTTGAAGAAGTTAAAAATTATGAAATGAATAATGTATTTGCTAAAAATTCAGCAACGACTAATGGCAATGATGCATTTACTTTTGATTGGATACCAACTTCTGTTGAAGCAAAGGTTAATATTGAAACATTATATGGAATTTTTATTCCAGTAACTTCAATAGCATTAGAGGAAAAAGAAGCTACGTTAAAGGTTGGAGAAACATCTACTATTAATGCTTTAGTAGGACCGGAAAATGCTTCAGAAAAGACTATAACATTTAAAACAAATGATGAAAATGTAGCAATTGTTGATGAAAATGGAGTAGTTACTGCAGTAGCTGTTGGAACAACAACTATAACAGTATCAGCAGGAGATATTTCAGAGGAATATTCAGTAACTGTATTACCTTCATTAACAGTTATGAACAAAGTACCTGTAATAACAGCAGATGATGTAACTATTAAGGTTGGAGATAATTTTGGTGCAATGGAAGCTGTAACTGCAAATGATAAAGAAGATGGAGATATAACATCAAATATCGAAGTAGTAGAAAATACAGTAGATACAGCAAAAGCTGGAGAGTACAAAGTAGTATATAAAGTTACAGATAGCCAAGGAGCATCAGCAACTAAGGAAATAAAGGTAACAGTACTACCTATATTAGTAGGAATGAACAGTGTACCAGAAATAGTAGCAAAAGATATAACTATTAAGGTAGGAGATAACTTTGATGTAATGGAAGATGTAACTGCAAATGATAAAGAAGATGGAAATATAACATCAAATATCGAAGTAGTAGAAAATACAGTGGATACATCAAAAGCTGGAGAATACAGAGTAGTATACAAAGTTTCTGATAGTCAAGGTGCATCTGTAACTAAAGAGATAAAGGTAACAGTAGAAGTAGTAGATGAAGTTGTTGAAGATAACAATAATGGAAATTCTAATGGTAATGCTGCAGATGATGAATCTGTTGATGACTCTGTAAATGGATCAACTGATAATGTAGGTGGAAATACAACAGAAAATAATTCTAATAACTTACCTAATACAGGTGGAACGTCTGCTGTAGCAGTAGGAGGAATAGCTCTTCTATTAATAGTTGCAGGGGTATTCTTATTTAGAAAAAAAGACAAAAAGTAAAATTATAAAAAAGGCGATAAGTTATGTAAGAAAATCATAGCTTATCGCTTTTTGCTATAACTTTTTTAGTATAATAATTATAGGACAAAAGAAAGCCTAAAAAATCGGGAAGCCAATCTTTTACGATGATAATATTAGATTAACGAAATGAAGAGGGGGTAAAATTATGGAATGGATTGAAAGTATTAGAGAAGCTATTTCTTATATAGAAGATAATATTACAAAGGATTTATCCATAGAAGAAATTGCAGATAGAGTAAATATTTCTCCTTTTTATTTTCAAAAAGGATTTGGAATGTTATGTGGCTATTCATTAAGTGAGTATATTAAAAGAAGAAGACTTTCGCTTGCCGGCAGTGATGTCTTATCTACTAATGAAAAAATAATAGATATTGCAATAAAGTATGGATATGATTCTCCAGATAGCTTTACTAAAGCTTTTACAAGATTTCACGGAGTTACACCATCTGCTGTTCGTAAAGAAGGTGCAATGGTAAAGTCTTTCGTTGCCCTTAGAATCAAATTTTCATTGGAAGGTGGATATATTATGGATTATAAAATTGTTGAGAAGGATGAGTTTAAGGTTATAGGAGCATCTAAGAAATTTAAGTATGAATCTGCATTTATGGAGGTTCCTTCATTCTGGAATGAGCATATTTCACAAGGAAAATTAAAGGATATTTGTGGAATGTATGGTATTAACATTGATGAAAAAATGAGTGGAGATGAATTTGAATATCTTATTGCAGAGGATTATTCTCAAGAGAAAGATGGAATGGAAGGATATATAGTTAAAACAATTCCTAAGTTTACATGGGCTATTTTCCCTTGTTATGGACCAAGTCCACAGGCAATTCAGGAAGCTAATAAGAAAATATTCTCAGAGTGGCTACCGAATGAAAGAGAATACACTATTGCAGCAGGTTATAATATAGAAATGTATAATGACCCAAGTAAGTATGAAAAGGGGATCTTAGATAAAAATTATTATAGTGAAATTTGGATTCCAGTAAAGAAAAAATAGATATTAATTATATAAGATATATATATAAGCAGAAGTAGTTAAATGTAGGAGGATATTCTAACATTATACGGTTATTTGAAAAGCAAATGATAAAAGAGGAACATCTTCCGTAATGGCTGGAGCTATGACAGTTTTATTAATAATAGTAGGATTCTATTTATAAGAAGAGTTAGAAAGTAATATTATAGTATAAAAGAGGCGATAAGATATGTTTGTTTAACGTAGCTTATCGTTTTTTTATTTAGTTTAGATACACAATATTTTCATTTAATAAATATATCATAAAATATGGAGTTGTTTACAACTCAACAAATTGTTGATATATTTTAAATTGTTGATAATTCAACAAATTTTAGACGTATTGAAAGGTGAAAATTATGAGGAAATCATTTATATTGGCAAATATTATTGTGCTAATTTTTATATTAGTTTTTGATGTTTGTTATATGTTTGGTGGTGGATTACCTGCTAAATCTATTGCTAGTATTATGTTTGTTGGAGCAGGAGTTATAAATTTAGTATACTGTTTTAAGAATAAAAATAACTTGAAATTTCCGATATGGATGATAGTGGCTTTAGTATGTGCTATGCTAGGAGATATATTACTTGTACTTAATTTCTATCTTGGTACAGCAGTATTTGCTCTTGGACATATATTTTATCTAGTATCTTACTGTATGCTAGAGACCATTAACATTAGAGATTTAATATGTGGTATTTGTATTTCATTGATTTCAGTAACTATTATATTATTTACTCCATTTTTAGATTTTGGAGGTTCTTTAATGCAAAGTGTGTGTTGTACTTATGCTATTATTATTTCATTTATGGTTGGTAAGGCAATTTCAAATTTATTAAAGGAGAAGAATCAGGTTAATATCATAGTTGCAATAGGAAGTATATTATTCTTTATATCAGATTTTATGTTGATGCTAGATTTGTTTGGAGGTATTTCAGTTGCTTCTTATTTATGTCTTAGTACATATTATCCAGCTCAATTTTTACTTGCAATGTCACTATTTATATATGCTTGTGTTAATTCATCAAAACAAGAGAAAAATAATAGTATGTCAAAAGCTTCTTAAAATGAAAGGAATGGTATTACTATGATTGAAGTTATAGAGCGTTTCGAGTCATTTACAACTTCTGTTGCAAAAGCATATAAGTGTATCCAAAAAATTAAGCTTGCTGAAACTAAGCGTATGGGATTGAAACCAAGTCATGTGATGTGTATGTACTATCTTGGTAAGAATCCAGAAGGACTTACAGCTACAGAGTTATGCAAATTATGTATTGAGGATAAGGCAGCTGTATCAAGAACAATTGTTGAGCTTACTAAAAAGGAATTTGTAAAATATTCTGAGACATATCCTAGTCGTAAGTATCGTACAAGAATTATACTTACAGAGGAAGGTAAGGAAATAAATAATCAGATAAATGAAGCCATAGCTAAGGCAGTTGCTAATGCTTCTAAAAGTTTAGATGAAGATGAACGAAAAAACTTTTATCGTGTTTTCTTCTATATTACAGATAATCTTGAGATGATTTGTGATTCATACTTAAATGAAAAATAAAATGAAAAAGCACAACTATTCTTAAAGGGATAGAGTGCTTTTTTTTATAAATATAATCAATATAATTATTATATTAATAATATATTTGGGCAAACTATATATCAATTAATATAACTATATAGAAAGATAGTGATAAAATGGAAGGAAAGATTAGCTCAAGAGTTTGGGACTATATATCAACTATTTTAATAATTATAAATGGAGTTATATGTATATTTTTTCATGAAGAAATATACAAATGGCTAACAGATGTATGTGCTATAGTTTTATTAGTAAAAGGTGTAGTTAAGCTTATAGAAGGAATTAAAGAGGACCATCATAAAGATTTAAATGGAAAGAAATTTAATAAAGCAGAATGATGCATTTGTTGTAGTAGTTATATTCTGGGGATTATTAGGACTAAATAAATCTGCAAATTATTTAAATGAGGCGTTATATAAAATTCATAAAAAAGAAGGAGGTATTGTAGCTTTATTGAAAGCAGTTATTGAATTTACCTTATCTATTTTATTAATTTTTGATCCCTTAGGAAAAGCTTTAGAACATATTGTTATATTAGGTGTTGAATTAATTATTGAAGGTATATTTGAAATTATAAAAATACATTCTGGAGAAGAGGAACTAGTTTGATTAATATGTACTAAAAAAATAAACAAACATTCTTTAAGCAGTATTATATTTATAGTATCTGATACTTTAAATGAAGCATAGACTACTTATGTATTAAAAATAAAATATGATAGAATTAATTGAAAAAAGGGACTGTATCAAAATTAATTTTGATACAGTCCTTAAATATTATTAAAAATAAAATAAACTTTCTTTTGGAAACTTTACATTTATTATATCTGATATTTTAAAGTTAAGTTTCTTTTTATCTAAAGAAAATCTTATTAAATCTCCAGTCTTTAGATTAGGATTCTTTATGTAAATAGTATAATCAAAAGGATTTTCAATTATATTTTCTACAATAAATGGATAAGAGTTTACTTCGTCATCAGAAGTTGATAACTCTATATGATGAGCTCTTATTCCTACATAGCTAATATCAGCATCTAAAGAAGAATTAACAGTATACTCATACCCCCAGCTTTCAGCATAAACTTTATTAGGTGAAGTAGCTTTTGCAGGTGATATATTTTTACAGCCTGTTAGTTTAGCTTCAGCATATGATTTAGGTGAGTTAAATAACTCTAGCTTATTTCTATTGTTTAAAGCAGTTCCTTTATCAAAAACTATTATATTATCACATACCCTGAAGGCTTCCTCTATATCATGGGTAACAAATATAACATTTCCGTTATAATCCTTTAATATAGACATAAGTTCCTTTTCCATAGAGTGTCTTAAGTGATGGTCTAAAGCTGAAAAGGGTTCATCTAAAAGTAAGATTTTGGGTGAGATTACTAAGGCTCTAGCTAAAGCAACTCTTTGTTGTTGTCCACCTGATAATTGCCAAGGATAATGTTTTTCTAATCCTCCAAGGTCAAGACGTTCTATATATTCTTTACACAATTTAGATTTTTCGTTGCCTTTTAGATTTCCTAAACCAATTTGAATATTTTCAGATACAGTCATATTAGGAAAGAGCGCATAGTTCTGAAATAGAAATCCTACTTGTCTTTTTTGTGGTGATAAGTTTATTTTCTTATCTGAATTATAAAACTCAGTTCCATCAACGATAATTTTACCTTTAGTAGGCTTATCTAAACCAGCTATAGTTTTTAAGGTAAGGCTTTTACCGGAACCAGATGCTCCTAGAAATCCAAGGACCCCGTTATCTTGATTTACCTTAACTTTTAAATCAAATGTAGGAAGGTGCTTTTCAATATCTATTAATAATGACATACTATCTCTTTCTCCTTCCCATAAGTTTTAATTGAATATCAGACCAATAATTTAAAATTACTATCATAAATAATGATATTGCTACTATTATTAATACCCAAAGCATTGCAGTTTTCATATCTCCACCTTCAACTGCAAAGAAGATTGCAAGAGGCATAGTTTGCGTTCTTCCAGGAATATTTCCAGCAAGCATTAAGGTAGCTCCGAATTCACCCATAGCTCTTGCAAAAGAAAGAACTAATCCACCAATAATTCCAGGCCAAGCTAGCGGAAGGGCAATTCTAAAGAATATCTTCATTTCACTTAAGCCTAAAGTTCTAGCAGCAGATATTACGTTAATATCAATTTGCTCAAAAGCAGCCCTGCTTGTTCTATACATCATAGGGAAAGAAACTACAGTAGCTGCAATTACAGTAGCAGTCCATGAAAATATTAAAGTAATATCAAAGTTTAATAAAAACTTACCTACGGGACCATTTTTACCACATATAAGTAATAAAAAGAATCCTATAACAGTTGGTGGAAGAATTAATGGAAGAGTAAATAAACCATCAATTAGTCCTTTAAGTTTATTTTTAGAATTAGCTATCCAGTAAGCGGCAGCTACACCAAGTATAAATGTTATTATTGTTGCTAAAAAGGCTGTCTTAAGGGATATCCATAAAGGTGACAGATTCATACTCATGTTAATTCCTCCAAGGTTGATTATTAATGAACTTATTGAACTTTATTATATCCGTATTTCTCGAATACTTGTTGAGCTTCGTCTGTAAATAAGAAATCTTCAAAAGTTTTTGCAGCATCAACATTTTTACTATCTTTTATTACAGCAACAGGATAAGTAATTGGTGAATGTAAATCTTCAGAAATTGTTTCTATTATTTTAGCAGAATTGTTGCTTAAAGCATCACTTAAATATACAAATCCAACATCTGCATTTTCAGAAGTTGACCAAGCAAGAACTTCTTTAACATCTTTTGCAAAAACAAGTTTTGATTCTACTTCAGATTTAATTCCTAAGTTTTCTAAAACTTCATCAGCATATTTTCCTGCAGGAACAGAACTTGGCTCACCAACGGCAATTTGCTTAACTTTATCAGTAGTTAAGTCATCTAAGCTAGTAACAGTTGTATTATCTGTACTTACTAATACTAATCTATTTTTTACTAAATCTTTATTTGTATCAGTTTCTAATAAATCCTTATCAGCTAAAGCTTTCATTTGCTTTTTACCAGCAGATATAAATACATCACAAGGTGCTCCTTGTTCAATTTGTTGTTGAAGTGAACCTGATGCTCCAAAGTTAAAAGTTAAAGAAATATTAGGGTTCTTTTCAGTAAAGATTGGTTCAAGTTCAGCCATTGCTTCTTTTAAGCTTGCAGCTGCTGACACTGTAAGTTCCACTGAAGTAGTATCATCTTTTTTAGTTGATCCACATCCAACTGAAGATAATATTAAAGATGATGTTAGTAATAGAGATAAAATTTTACTAAACTTTTTCATGATAAACTCCCTTTTATATTTGTATTTTTTTATAGTATTTTATTAATTTACGTTTATTATAAAATAATTAGAAAAATGTAATTTTCAGTAAATGTGTACAAGTAGTATTTTATCATTGAAAACTTATAAATACAATACCAAAATGATAAGTTTTAATACGTTTTGTTATGTTTCGTCATGTTTTATTTAAAGAAGGTGTATATTAGAACCAAATGTTCATAATTGTATCTATTAAGGATTTAATGGTAAAATATTATAGAAGTAAGGAGTGATTTAAATGAATTCGAATGAATCTCTAAATGCCATAGAAGTTGCTGAACTTCTGAATATTACTAAAAACACAGTATATGAATTGGTAAAAAGGGGAGAGCTACTAGGCTATAAAGTAGGTAAGAAGTTAAGAATAGATAAATGTGATGTTAATGAATATATAGAGAATCAAAAGTCAGGTAATAACAAGAAAAGTTTAACTAAAACTAAAGAAGTTGTTGTACCGAAAATTGATAAGAATACTATAAGTAGTAACGATATAATAATTGCAGGTCAGGATCAAATTTTAGATATTTTAAGTGAGTATATAAAGGCTAATATTAAAGATGTAAGAGTTCTAAGAAATAATGTAGGAAGCTATACTAACCTTTACGATTTATATAATGATAAGATATCAGTATGCTCGTCACATTTATGGGATGGAGATAGTAATGGTTATAATTATGAGTATGTTAGAAGATTACTGCCGGGGATACCTTGTATACTTATAAATTTAGCTTATAGAATGCAGGGCTTTTATGTAGCAAAAGGGAATCCTAATAATATTAAAGCATGGAATGATTTAGCTAATAAAAATATATCTATTGTAAATAGAGAAAAAGGTTCAGGAACAAGAGTATTACTTGATGAAAAATTAAGGGCTAATAATATAGATTCAAATAGTATTAGAGGATATGACATAGTAAGAAATTCACATCTTTCAGTAGCTAGTAGTATAGCGAGGGGAGAAGGTGATGTTGGTATGGGAATAGAAAAAGTAGCACTTCAGGTTAAAGGAATAGATTTTATTCCTATGCAAGAAGAGAGATATGATTTAGTTATTAAAAAGTCTGATTTATCATCACCAATATATAAAGCTATTATTGACATAATTCAATCAAAAGATTTTAGAGATGAAATTGATGGATTAAGTGGATATGATTTAAGAGATATAGGGAAAATTATTGCTCAGACATAAAAGTATTAAGGAGGTGAAAGATGGTTAAAGTACCTCCTTATATTTTATTAAAATAATTAACACAATAAAGGGTATTATGGGAGGAAAGAGGATGACAGAAAGACATAGAGAATTACTGAAGAAAATAATTATTATTGCTATTCCAATAGCTATACAAAACTTAATAAATGTTGGAGTAAGTGTTACAGACACACTTATGATAGGAAATATAAGTGAAATACAATTAGCAGGTATTTCGCAAGCAAATCAACCATATTTTATATTTACAACTTTAATATTTGGACTAGCATCTGGTTCAATGGTTTTAAATGCTCAGTATTGGGGTCAAAGAGATACAGGAGCTATAAAGGCTATTATGGGATTGATGATGAGAATAGGAATTATAGGGGGACTACTAGCCTCAGCAGTTGTTCTTATATTCCCAGAACAAGCTGTTTCTATATTTACTAATGAAGCTGAAGTAATTAACTATGGAGCTCAATATTTAAGAATAGTAGGACTTTCATATGTATTCTCAGCTTTTACTGGAATTTATTTAATGGGTCTTAGAAGTATACAGAATGTAAAAATATCTATGTACATATATGGATTATCATTTATACTAAATGTATTTTTAAATTATACTTTTATATTTGGTAAGTTTGGTATGCCAAGATTAGAATGTAGAGGTGCGGCAATAGCAACATTAATAAGTAGAATTTTTGAAAGTATATTAGTTTTAATTTATATGTATAAGATTGAAGATAAAGTTAGATACAGAGTTAGAGATGTTTTTTGCAAAACATCTAAGTATTGGAAGAGTATTGCAACTTATAGCTTGCCAGTATTATTAAGTGAAATAAATTGGGGATTAGGTATCTCTATGCAGGCAGCTATTATTGGAAGATTAGGTTCAAATGTAATTGCAGCGAATAGTTTTATAAATGTATTTCAACAACTTTCAGGTGTTGCAATGATGGGACTTGGTGGAGCAGCTGGAGTAGTATTAGGAAACCTTATAGGTAAAGGTAAAAAGCATGAAGAGGAAGTAATAAGCTTTTCTAAATTTTTAGTAAAGATAAGCATTATTTTAGGAATAATAGTAATAACAATGGTATTAATTATTAGACCGATAGCACCATCATTTATAAATGCATCTGAACAGACAGCTGAATTAATTAAGAGTATGTTATATGTATCAGCGTTTTTATTATTCTTCCAAGCTATAACTATAACTATATTTGTAGGAATATTAAGAGCTGGAGGAGATACAGCATTCTGTGCTGCGATAGATATAGCAACGTTATGGATATGCAAGATAGGTTTAGGATTACTATGCGCTTTTGTTTTAAAACTACATCCAGTTTTAGTTTACCTAATTTTATCAAGTGATGAATGTGTTAAAGCACTGATAACTATACCTCGTGTATGGAAAGGGAAATGGATTCACTACACAACGGTGTAAGGTCAAAATAATTACGTTAAAGTAAATTATATTTATAGTAAAGAATATATAAAATAAATAATGGTAAAAAGTTTTGAGATTTATGGAGGTATGGTAATTGGATCACGATTGTGGATTTGAAAGAGAGAATAAATGGTTTCGTTATAGAGCAGCAGCAATTATTATTGAAAATGGACATGTACTTTTTGCCTATTGATAAATTAAGTGAGTATAGAGCATATCCTACATTTTTTAAAGATAGATTAAAAAGTATAAAAGATGGAATAGAGCATATTGTTACTTACGAATATTAGATAATATAAAAAATATTTATAAATAATGTTGACATTGACGTTACGTAAAAGTCTATATTGATATTAGGAGGTGATTTTCTTGGAATATTCCATTAAAAGTTTAGCTAAACTTGCAGGTATCAGCACTAGAACATTAAGATATTATGATGAAATTGGATTATTAAAACCTCTTAGAATAAACTCATCAGGTTATAGGATATATGGAGATAAAGAAGTAGATATTCTTCAGCAGATATTATTTTATAAAGCATTAGAATTACCTCTTGAAAAAATAAAAGAAATAATAACTAGCAAGGATTTTGATCCTAAGACAGCTCTATATGATCATAAGGAAAATATCTTAAGGAAACAGGAAGAATTAAGAAGATTATTAATCAATGTAGAAAAGACTATTTGTTCTTTAGAAGGAGGAAATGAAATGTCAGCAGAAGAAAAGTTTGAAGGTTTTAAAAAGAAGAAAATAAAAGAAAATGAAGAAAAGTACGGTAAAGAAATAAGAGAAAAGTATGGTGAAGAAAAAGTAAAAGAAAGCTATGCTATGTTTGGTAAGTTATCTAAGGAGCAGTGGAGTGAAGCAGAAAAGATAGGTACTCTTATAAATGAAACTTTAAAAGAAGCTATGAGTGAAGGAAATCCTAAGGGAGAAAAAGCTAGAGAAGTAGTAGAGCTTCATAAGAAATGGCTATCATTCTTTGGAAACTATCCAGTTCAAGCACATTTATCGCTAGGGCAAATGTATGTAGATGATGAAAGATTTTCTGATTACTATGATAATGCAGCTGGAGAAGGTGCATCAATATTCTTAAGAGATTCTATAGCAGCTTATTATAATGCAAAATTTAATGAAGAAACATGGCAATGGATTATAAGTAGTTAATACTTTAGGTAGCACAATGTGCTACCTTTTTTATGTGGAATAAAATGTAGTTAGCCATAATCTAAAAATTATTTTATAATATGCTAGAATTAAGATTTACGAAAGATAAGAGTTTGGAGGCAAGCTATGGATAAAATAAATACAGTAATATTTGATATGGATGGAGTGATTTTTGATACTGAAAGAATTTATTTAGAAGCTTGGACAGAGGTTTTTGATAAGTATGGATATAAAATGACAAAAGAAGTCTATACTTCAGTTATGGGAGTAGGGCGTAAGAATGTAATAAATACATTTAAGCGTATTTATGGTGAAGGTTTACCTATAGATAAGATGTATAAGGAGAAGGATGATATTCTCTTTAATAGAATAGAGAATGGAACAGTACCTACCAAAGAAGGGGTATATGAGCTTTTAAAGTTTTTAAGAGAAAATAATTATAATATAGCTTTAGCCACATCTGCTAAGAGGGAACGAGTGGACAAGCATTTAAAAGAGTCTAATCTTGAAGGTGTTTTTAATATTTCAGTTTGTGGTGATGAGGTAGAGAAAGCTAAGCCAAATCCGGATATATTTCTAAAAGCAGCAAATAAGTTAGAGGTTGATAGTGAAAACTGCATAGTAGTTGAAGATTCTTTAGCGGGGGTTAAGGCTGCTTATAATGCAGGAATGTTAGTAGTAAATATTCCTGATTTAAGAGATTATGATGATGAAATGAAGAAATTTTCGCATAAAATTTTCAAAAATTTAATAGACTTTAAAGAATACTTGAATTTTCAAATAAACTATTAATTATCTATGAATTATATTAATAAAAGAAAAAGAAATATAGATTTATGCTATAATACAATTTAAAAATAAATAGGAATCTAAATATAAGAGATTTATATCGAAAAAAAGTAAGAATTAAGATGAGAAGGAATTATGGGGAGACAAATAAATGAATAAAAATACTGAATACAAAAAAATTACTTTTAAAGAAGCATACTCGATACCTAATATATTATGTTATATAAGGATTCTATTAATACCTGCTTTTATTTATATTTATGTGAATGCAAAGGATACTGTAGATTATTATTTAGCAGCTATTATTATACTTTTATCAGGACTTACTGATTTCTGTGATGGTTTTATAGCTAGAAAGTTTAATCAAGTAACTGAACTTGGGAAATTGATAGACCCTGTTGCAGATAAGTTAACACAAGCAGCGATTATAATTGCACTGATGTTTAAGTTTAAGTGGATGTTCTTTTTAGTAGTTTTATTTGTAATAAAAGAACTATCTATGCTTATTAATGGGATTATCTTATTAAGAAAAGGTAAAAAATTAGATGGTGCAATGTGGTTTGGTAAGGTATCCACAGCGGTATTTTATTTTTCAACATTTATAATAATTTCATTTCCAATGTTGAATTCTATGGTAGTTAATATTTTAATGGTAATATCGGCATTCTTTATGGCATTATCATTTATAATGTATATGATAGAATATGTAAAAATGTATAAAGATTTATAAAATTTATCGGCTTAAAATAGCATTTTCTTTGAAATAAGAAGATGCTATTTTTATTTAATATATAAAATATTAAGTGGATATAAAAGCTAATTTATCCAAATAAGTAACATTTGACGAAAATAATTCTTTATTTGGAGTGTTATATATGATAAAATGTCAAAGTATTAATATACCGGAGGGGATTTAGTATGAAACATATTAAGACAATCAATAAAACAAACATTAAGAACAGCTTATGCAAACCAGGATGTAAAGAATGTGCAAACTCTTGCCAATCTGCTTGTAAAACATCTTGTACAGTAGCTAACTTAGAATGTGAAAACTAGTCAATAAGAGCTGTTGAAATCTCTCAACAGCTCTTACTATATCATTAGTGAAAGTTCTAGCTTTTTTAAAATTAAAAGTTGAGAGTGTAGAGGTAAGAGTTTTTTGAAGAGAAGGTCGGAGAAGTTTCAATAGTAACTCTTAGTTATTAACTATTAACTTTTAACCGATGAAGGCTTTTAATATAGATACCAATATAAATGCTTAGGAGGAGATTAACGTGAGTTTAATTCACAAGTTTAAACAAGGTGAAAACTACTTTGTGTTAGATGTAAATACAGGAGCAGTTCATATAGTAGACGAGCTAGTATATGACTTAGTAGATGATAATATATTAAGATCAAAGGAAGAGCTTATAGCTGAATTTGGAGAAAAATACGGTGCTGATGTTGTATCAGAAGCTTATGACGAGATAAAAGAGTTAGTAGATGAAGAAATATTATACTCAAAAGATCAATATGAAGAGATAGCTCATTCTTCAATGGATGATAGAGATTACATAAAAGCTGTATGTTTAAATATAATACATGGATGTAATTTAAGATGTAAATACTGTTTCGCTGATGAAGGTGAATATAATGGACATAAAGGTGTAATGTCTGTGGAAACAGCAAAGAAAGCTATAGATTATGTAGTTAAGAGAAGTGGCCCAAGAAGAAACATTGAAATTGATTTATTTGGTGGAGAACCAACAATGATCATGGACAAGGTTAAAGAAATAATAGCTTATGCTAGAGAAAATGAAAAGGCTTGGAATAAGAATATTAGATTTACTATGACTACTAATGCTACTCTTTTAACTGATGAAATGATGGATTTCATGGATAAAGAAATGGGTAACATAATTTTATCATTAGATGGTAGAAAAGAAGTAAATGATAATGTAAGAATAAAAGTTGATGGTTCAGGTTCTTATGATGATATACTTCCTAACATAAAGAAGATGATTGAAAAGAGAGATAAATCTAAGCACTACTATGTAAGAGGAACATTTACAGGAGCTAATACAGATTTCTTTGAAGATGTTAAAGCTATGGTAAATGAAGGATTTAGAGAAATATCAATAGAGCCAGTAGTTTTAGAATCAGGTCATATGTTAGAACTTAAAGAAGAACACTTGCCAGAAATATTTGAAAACTACGATAAATTATATGAAGAAATGGTAAGAAGAAAGAAAGAAGGAGATGAATTCAACTTCTATCACTTCAATATAGATTTAAATGGTGGACCATGTGTTTATAAGAGAATTTCAGGATGTGGTGCAGGATTTGAATATGTTGCAATAACTCCACAAGGTGAAGTTTATCCGTGTCACCAATTTGTTGGTAAGGAAGAATTTAAACTTGGTTCTATATATGATGATACATATGATACTGAATTAGGTAAGACATTTAAGAAAGCACATATCTACAATAAGCCAAAATGTAGAAACTGTTGGGCGAGATTCTACTGCTCTGGTGGATGTCAATCAAATAACTTTGCATTTAATGGAGATATGAATATTCCTTACGAAATCGGATGTAAGATGCAAAAGAAGAGAATTGAATGTGCAATCGCTCTAAAAGCAGAATAATAATTAAGAACTAAAATGTTAAGATTTTGGTTATAATTAAAACTAGTAAGCAGTTAATGTTAGAAGAATACGTTAGCTGCTTACTTTATTCATCTTTTATATCTTTTTAAGTTAAATTGATTTATATAGTATATAATTATACTTAAATTAAAAAATATAGATTATCGATGAAATAATCAGAAGTTGAAATATACAAAATAGATGAAATTTAAATGAGGTGTAATAAATGAAAGATTATATTTTAGATAATGGCTTGAAGTTAGTATATAAAAAGGGTAATAGTGAATTAAGCTCTATTGCTATTTCATTAGATGCAGGGGCAGCCCGTGATGGAGAAAATTTAGGTGTTGCGCATGTGACTGAGCATATGGTATATAAGCAGACTGAAACAAGAAGTGAAAAAGAAATAAATAAAGTGCTAAGTGATACTTTTGGATTTCAAAATGCAATGACAAATTATCCATATGTAGTTTTTTATGGAACTTTATTAAATGAAGATTTAAGTAAGGGATTGGAGATTCTTTCTGATATTCTTCTAAACCCTGTATTCACTGAAGAGGGATTTAAGGAAGAAATTGAAGTAATAAAGCAGGAACTTAAAGAATGGGATGAAGAATTAGAACAGTATACTGAGGATAAGCTTTATTTAAATTGTATGGATGGCAGAAGGCTTCAGTATCCAATCATAGGAACAGAACAATCTTTAGAAAGATTAACTATTGATGATGCAATAGATTTCTTTAATGACTATTATTGTGCTAATAATGCAACTATTACAGTGATATCAAGTCTGGAATTTGATGAAGTAGTAGATAAGGTTGAGGAATATTTTATAGATTGGAGAAGCGAAAGTCTACCAGAAGATGAGATAATATATAGCACACCAAATACAGGGGTATTTATAGATAAAAAAGATGATATAAATAGTGCTAAGGTTCAAATTATATTCCCTATTAATGAATTGAATCAATGGGAAATAAAAGCATTAAAAGTATTTAATCAATATTTTGGTGAAGGAGTAAACTCTGTACTTTTTGATAGCTTAAGAACAACTAATGGATTAGTATACGATGTGTTAACAAGAGTTGCAAATGAAGAATATATAAAGGTTTATAAAATTACATATGGTACAGCAGTGGAGAATGTTGAAAAGTCTATTAAAATTGTTGAAAATTTAATTTCAAATGTGGATAACTTAAAAAAAGAGTTAAATACTGAAAATATAGCTAAGATGATAAAAAGCTTCAAGCTTAAGAGGTTATTTGGAGAAGAGCAGACAGTAAGGCTTGCAAAAGAATTAGCTACTTATGATACTATGTTTGGAGATTACAATATATATTTAGATGAAAGCAGAGATTTAGAAAAGCTTACACCAGAATATATAATAAATACAGCTATTAAGGTATTAAGAAATATGAGTATACAAGTTATTAGAAATTAATATATTAAAAATTATACTAATTATGTTAAATAGTATAAAGATATGTAATATAATAAGATAGTCATGGGAACTTTGTCCTATGGCTATAATTTTTATGTTTAAATATAAATTATAAAAAAGGAAGATTTACGAGGTTGATATGAAGAATAGACTACCATTATTAGAAGAGGTATTAAAATACCATAAAGAAAAAAATTTAATTTTATCAATGCCAGGAAATAAAAGTGGTATAGGGTTCTTAAGAGATGATATAGGGAAAGAGTTTGTAAATAGTATGGGTTTTTTAGATATAACAGAGGTCGGAAATCTAGATAATTTTCATCAGCCAGAAGGTGTTATTAAAGAAGCACAAGAGCTTTTAGCTAATTTGTATAAAGTTGATAGAGCTTATTTTTTAGTTAATGGAAGTAGTTCTGGAAATTTAGCAAGCGTATTTGCAGCTTTTAATGAAGGTGATGAAGTTCTTGTAGAAAGAAATTGCCATAAATCTATTTATAATGCTCTTATTTTAAGAAAATTAAAACCAGTGTACATAGAAGCTAATATTGATTTAGATAACGGTATCCTTTTACCTTGTAATGAAAAAAATATAAAAGATGCTCTAATTAAAGCTAAAGATCCTAGGGGGATTATCTTAACTTCACCTAATTATTACGGTATATCATGTGATTTAGAAAAAATATTAAGAAAGTTAAAAGCTAATGGAGTAAAGATATTGATAGATGCAGCTCATGGAGCTCATTATGGAATAAATAAAAAGTTGCCAGAAAGTATGGTAAGATTAGCTCATTATGTTGTTTTAAGTGCTCATAAAACTCTACCAGCTCTTACACAAGGAGCGTATTTGCTTGTAAATGATATTTATAGTAACGTAGAATTTTTTATAAGTGCATTTAATACCACATCCCCATCATACTTAATTATGTCATCTTTAGATTATGCGCGATATTATTTAGAAAATTACGGTGATTCAGATTATGATTCATTAATAGATTTAGCTGAGGTATATAAAAATCAAATTAACTCTTTAGATAAAGTTATAATTTTAAGCCAAGATGATATTGAAGGAAATTATAAATTAGATAAGAGTAGATACATAATGACATTACCAGTAGGATATAGTGGAAATAAGCTTTTAGAGTATTTATTAGAAAATAAGATTCAGAGTGAAATGAGCTTCTCAAGAGGAGTAGTGTTAATTTTATCGCCATTTAACACGAGAGAAGACTTTGAAAAGATATATCAAGCTATAATGTTTTTAGATATAGAAACACTTAAAGATGAAGAAAAAAATATAGGCTATGTTAATTTAGAGAAGATTAAAAGGTTAGAGCCTTTTGAAGTACATAATGCTAGATTTGAAGAAGTTGAAATAAATCATGCTGCTGGAAGGATATCAAAAGATTTTATAGTTCCATATCCGCCAGGAATTCCGTTAGTTTTACCAGGGGAAGAAATAACTGAAGATGTAGTAAAGGCTATAAGATGGTATCAAGGAAAGTGTATTTCTATATTGGGGATTTATTACAATAGAATTAAGGTTATAAAAAATATATAAAGAAGTATAGTTGGTGAAAATTAGTAATTATGGTATAATATTGTGATAAAGCGACGTATATGGGGGTTTTTATGAGAAAAGTACATAAGAAAGTTATTATTTTGATGTTTATAATGGTTGTATCATTATTTGGTTGCTCAAAAACAAATAAGTATTTAGAAGCCTTTGAAGTATATAAGGATAAATGGATACAAGGAAATTTTACAGAGATGTATCAGCTGTTAACTACAGATTCTAAAAGCTATATTGATGAAGCTACATTTGTAGATAGATATACTAATATATATTCAGCAATTGAAATGACGAATATAGAAATAGAAATTAATGGTGAATTAATAGAAAATGATGAATATACAACTATTCCATTCTCTTTAAAAGCAAGAACTGTTGCTGGAGATTTAGCTTTAGATAATTATAAAGTAGATGTATATAAAGAGGACAAGGAATACAAAATCAAATGGGACGAATCATTAATATTTCCTGAAATGATTTCTGGAGATAAGCTAATGGTAGAAAACTATCCTTCTAAAAGAGGAAGTATACTAGATAGGAATGGCGTTGTATTAGCTGAAAATGGAACTATTAGTGTAGTAGGAATACATCCATCTATATTTGATTTAGAAAATAGAGATGAAAAAATAAAAGAAATTGCAACTGTTTTAGATATAAATTTAGATACTATAATCGAGAAATTAAGTAGAAATACTAATCCAGAGCATTTTGTTCCAATAGTAGATATACTTTCAAATGATGAAAAATTAGCTTCACTTTCTAATAGAGAAAGTGAAGGAATAGTTATTAATACTAAAGAATCAAGAGTATACCATGGTGGAAAGGCTACAGGTAGATTAATCGGATATATTGGAAATATCACATCAGAAGAGTTAACTGCTAATGCTGATAAAGGTTACAACGAATTAAGCTTAAGAGGAAAAGCAGGAATAGAACAAGTATATGAAGATAAATTAAGAGGATATGATGGAAGTGAAATTTATATAGATAGAAATGGTGAGTATATAACTATTGCTAAAAAGGAACCTATTAATGGAAGTGATATTAAACTATCTATAGATTTAGGTCTACAAAATAAAGCTTATGATGAGTTAAATGGAGAAAAAGGAGCTGTTACAGCTGTTGATCCGAAGACAGGAGAAGTTCTTGCATTAGTAAGTGCACCTTCTTATGATTCCAATACATTTGTAACATATATAACTAAATCTCAAACTCAAGAGTGGAAAAATACTAATAATGCAGATCAGATAAACAGATTTAGCAATGTGTATTCTCCAGGATCTACTATGAAGCTTATAACAGCAGCAATAGGATTAAATAATGGAGCATTAAATGCTGATGAAGTGTTTAATATAAATGGTGAAGCTTGGCAAAATGATGAAAGCTGGGGAAGTTATAAGGTTACTAGAGTACCACCGTACAATGAAAGCGTAACTCTTAGGGAAGCTGCAAAATTCTCTGATAATATTTATTTTGCACAAGTTGCTTTAAAGTTAGGTAAAGAAAAGTTAATAGAAGGAATAAAAGGTTTTGGTATTGGGGAAGAGATGAAATTTGATTATCCGTTAGCTGAGTCAAGCATAAGCAATAGCGGAGATATCGATAATGATATACTATTAGCTGATACTGGATATGGACAAGGTGAATTAATGGTTACACCTTTGAATATGGCATTAGTATATAGCGCTTTAGCTAATGAAGGTAATATAATGGAGCCTAGATTAGTAATAAATGATGGGACAGAAGCTACTATATGGAAAGAAAATGCTATAAAAAAAGAAAATGTTTCAATTTTAGTAGATGATTTTTCAGCTCTTATAAATGATGAAGATGGAACTGCAATTGGATCTAGGATACCAGGAGTGAATATTGCAGGGAAAACTGGTACTGCAGAAATAAAATCTTCACAAGATGACACTGAAGGTACAGAAAATGGATGGTTTATTGGAGTGGATACTACTACATCAAAAATATCAGTGGCTATGATTATTGAAGATGTTAAAGGGAGAGGTGGCAGTCAGATACCTGTTCCTAAGGTGAAAAATATAATAGAAGAGTATATAAATAGATAAATTAAATAGATGTTGACAAATAAATGCTAAATGCTATAATAAAGATGAAAACAGGATGGTAATTGTTAATTCAAGCTAGACCTATTTGCAAGTATTAAAAGGTATTATTATATCTTTTTATAGTTGCAAATAGGTCTTTTTATTTGGAGAAAGGAGAATAAGAGGGATGGTTATTGATCGTATTTTAAATAATAATGTTGTTATTATTAAGGATAATAATGGTAAAGAGGTTGTTGTTTGTGGAAAAGGAATTGCTTTTAAGAAAAAAAATGGTGATGAAATTGATGAAAATGCGATTAATAAGGTTTTCGTACTTCAAGATCAAGTTCAAAGCAAACGTTTCCAAGAACTGGTATCTAAGATACCTTTAGAACATTTACAGGTGGCTGATGAAATCATTAACATGATTAAAGTTGAGCTAGGTAAAAAACTAAATGATACAATTTATATTTCTTTAAGTGATCATATTTATACTTCTATTCAAAGATTTTTAGATGGGATTATGGTAAAAAGTTCAATGCTTTGGGATATTAAGCGATTCTATGAAGTAGAATATAGCTTAGGTTTTAAAGCTTTAGAAATTATAAATAAACGTTTTAAGGTAGAATTACCAGAAGATGAAGCAGCATTTATTGCTTTACATATAGTAAATGCAGAGATGGATGAAAGTAATATAAAACAGGTTTTGGAGATAACAAAGATTATGCAAGAGATATCTAACATAGTTAAATATTATTTCTCTATAGAGTTTGATACCGATTCTGTATATTATTATCGTTTTATTACACATTTAAAATTCTTTGCACAGAGATTGATTATGCAAAATACTTATCATGATACACCGGATGATGACCTTTTGGATGTAGTAAAATTGAAATATCAAACATCCTATAAATGTGTAGAAAAAATAGCTGAGTTTATATTGCGAAAATATGAATATCAACTTTCTAATGAAGAAAAGTTATATTTAACAATTCATGTTGAACGCATTATATATAAAAATAAAAATAATAATTGAGATGTGCACTAAAATTAATTATTTGAGGGGGGAGTATGCTAAAAAGTATCAATATATTAAATATGAATCAGGATGGTAACATTAAGTTGGCTAAACCTATGGACAAACTTGTTAAAAATGGAGGAAGAAAAAATGGGAAAATATACACAACTATCTTCTGACATTATTAAAAATGTTGGCGGAAAAGAAAATGTAGTTAGCTTAAGACACTGTGTTACGCGTTTAAGATTCAGATTGGTAGATGAGTCAATTGCAAATGATGATGTGTTAAAGAATATGGAAGGTGTTGTTACAGTAGTAAAAAGCCTTGGAGAATATATGGTTGTTATTGGAGAGCACGTTGGAGAGGTTTATGATGAAGTTTGTAAACAATTAGGTCTAGAATCTCTAGGAGCTGAAAATAAAAAGCCAGAGAAGAAAAAAAGTCCTATTGATAGAGCATTAGGTGTTATTATGGGGGGAATGGGACCTACACTCCATTTACTGTGTGCTTGTGGGATTATAAAAGGTTTATTAGTGTTATTAACATTTATGGGATTGGATCCAAGCTCAGGTATTTATATGTTGCTTAATGCAGCAGGAGATTGTTTCTTCTATTTTTTACCGTTAATATTAGGATTTAACTTAGCGAAGAAGTTTGGAATTGATCCTTTCTTTGGAACAATTTTAGCAGGAGCTATGTGTTATCCAACAATACAAAACACTGATATTAATATTATGGGATATGTAACTAATACATCATATGTATCAACATTTTTACCAATTTTATTTGGATTGATATTAGCAGCTCCTATATATAAGTGGTTTAATAAAGTGTTACCTAGTGTAGTTAAAGGATTCATGACACCATTATTAACTTTAGTCATTATATTCCCAATTACATTTATACTTATTGGGCCATTAGCAAATTTAATAGGTACCGGATTAAATACTGTACTTACAGCAGTTTGTAGTTTCTCACCATTGCTTGCAGGCATTATTTTAGGTGGTTTATGGCAAGTCTTTGTACTATTTGGAATTCATGGTGTACTAACAGTAATTGCATTTATGGATTTAGTAGCTGGAAATCCTAGCCAGGTTTTAGCGTTCTCATATGGTGCTTCATTTGCAACTTGTGGTGCTGTATTAGCAGTTTTAATAAAAACAAAAGATCAAAAATTAAAATCAATAGCTTTACCAGCGTTTATATCTTCTATATTTGGAGTCACAGAGCCGGCAACATATGGTGTAACTTTACCTCGTAAAAAGATATTTGCTGTTTGTTGTATAGGTGGAGTTACTTCTGGTATTGTAGTTGCTTTAAGTGGGTTATTAATGCATACATATGCAGGTATGGGTGTTATTGGATTATTAGGATTTATAGATCCTGTAAAGCCTAATATAATAGCAATTATTCTAATGGCGATTGTTCCATTTGTTGTTTCTTTATCATTAGGATTAGTAATTTATAAAGATTCAGATTATGAATATCTAAATGAAGATGAGAAAAAAGATGAGAAAAAAGATGAGAAAAAGGTAGAGAAAAGAGAAGTTACAGGTCAATTAAATCAAGAAACTATTTTAATGCCTGTTGATGGTATAATTCAATCTTTAACATCTTCACGTGATGATGCTTTTGCAAGTGAAGCGTTAGGAAAGGGGTGTTTACTAATTCCTGCTAATGGAAAAGTGTATTCACCTTGTGATGGGGTTGTAAGAACATTATTCCCTACAAAACATGCAATCGGAATTGTTACTGATAATGGATGTGAAATATTAATTCATATTGGTGTTAACACTGTAGCTTTAGAAGGTAAATATTTTGAAACACATATTGCTCAAGGTGACAAAGTAGAAGCAGGACAATTATTAGTAGAGTTTGATAAAGAAAAAATTGAAGCTGAAGGTTATAGCTGTGAAATACCAGTAATTATTACAAATACAACTGATTATTTAGATGTTGTTGAATTAGATCATGGTCAGCACAATCATGGAGATAAGATGCTGAAGGTTGTTAGATAAAAGGAGGTAAAAAAATGAGTTTTCCAAAGAATTTTTATTGGGGTGGAGCAACTGCGGCTAATCAATGTGAAGGTGGATTTGGATTAGATGGGAAAGGAGCTATATCATCTGATTTCACTTTAGCTGGAAGTGCTAAGTCACCTCGTTATATAACATATATTGATAAAGATGGCAATGTAGGAAAGGTTTCAGGATTTGCACCATTTCCTAAAGATGCTAAGCGTACAGTATTAGAAAATCATTATTATCCAAATCAAAAGGCAATTGATTTCTATCATAGATATAAGGAAGATATTGCGTTATTTGCTGAAATGGGATTTAAGATGTATCGTATGTCTATATCTTGGAGTAGAATATTTCCAAAAGGTATAGAAGAAGAACCGAATGAAAAGGGATTACAATTTTATGAAGATGTTTTTAAAGAATGTAGAAAATATAATATTGAACCTTTAGTAACGTTATGTCATTATGATACGCCTCTTTATTTAGAAGAAGAGTGTGGAGGATGGACTAATCATGATTTAATTGATTATTTCCAACGTTATGTAGAAACTGTATTTAAGCGTTATAATGGTTTAGTTAAATACTGGTTAACATTTAATGAGATTAATAGTCTACTTATGCATTTTGATTTCTTTAAAGGAATGACAGAGGAAGATAAGAGGAATATTTACTTAAAATTACATCATCAAATGGTAGCAAGTGCAAGGGCGGTAAAAATAGCTCATAGCATTAATTCAGAGTATGAAGTAGGATGTATGCTAGCATGTCCTTGTAATTATCCATTAACTTGCGATCCAAAAGATATTTTGGCTTGTCAGAAGAAATTACAAGATACTTTCTTCTATAGTGGAGATGTGATGGTACGTGGATCTTATCCATCTTACGCAGTAAGCGCAAGAAAGCGTAGTGGGGTTGAATTAGAATTTAATGAAAAAGATTTAGAAGAATTAAAAGAAGGTATTGTAGACTTTATTAGTTTTTCATATTATTCATCAAGTTGCGTAACTACACATAAGAATGTAGAGATGGATGGCGCTGGTAACTTAGTACTAGGAGCTAAAAATCAATATTTAACATATAGTGACTGGGGTTGGTCTTTAGATCCAGACGGCTTAAGATATATACTAAATGTTTTAAATGATCGTTATCAATTACCATTAATGATTGTAGAAAATGGATTAGGAGCTATCGATCATGTAGAAGAAGACGGTTCAATTCATGACCAATATCGTATTGAATATTTAAGACAACATATTAAAGCTATGGAAGAAGCTATTGATGATGGAGTTGATTTAAGGGCATATACAGCTTGGGGATGTATTGATTTAATTAGTGCATCAACTGGTGAGATGCGTAAGCGTTATGGATTTATATATGTTGATTTAGATGATGAAGGTAATGGAACTTATAATCGTTACAGAAAAGATTCTTTCTATTGGTATAAAAAAGTTATTGCCTCTAATGGTAAAGACTTAGATTAGATTTAAAATAAAGAAGAGTACATATGTAATATGTACTCTTCTTTATTTTAATTTTATAAGTTGAATTTGCTATTTATAATTTTTGCTACTTCTTCAGGTGATAAAGATGTATTATCAATTCTTAAATAATTAGCTTCTTTTATTTCGCCAGGAAGAGAATTAAGTCTATACTTTTTAGCAGAAGATATTAATTCTTTTTCAGACCATTCTAAGTTCCTCTTAGTAGGCTTACATTCTAGACGATGAGGACTTTTGTTACGATCTAATCTTTCAGAAAACTCTGCTTCTAATTCTACAAAGTAAATTTCACTATTATGCTTTTTAAAAATATCGCATACATTAGAAATATAATCCCAATCACTTTCTTCATTAAAGGCCCAGACAAAAGTAAATATTAAACCTGGCAAATCGCTTTTAGCTACTTCCTCAAATATTTCTTTCCTAAAAAGTTTAACTAATCTTTGGCCAGATTCAGAACCATATCCAAAGAAGTTTGAAACTAAATCAATAGTCATATGATTGTGAAAAAGTTTTAATCCAGTCTGTCCAGATAATTCTTCTCCAACAGTCATTTTACCTACTGCTTGAGGACCAAATATTATTACTAATTTCATATTCTCAACACCCCTTTTCACTTGCGCACTTAGTACGTACTTTTATTCAACTTATTACATATATTTCTCTAAAGTTTCAGCTCTTTCATAAGATTTCTTAATTATTTCCTTAGGATATCCTATATGGTCTAATAATTTAATTGCATTACGTGTCTTAGAAACACCTTTCTTTAGTTTATAGTCAAAGCTTAACCCTTCTTTATTAACTCTTTCGCTAAAGTAGAAGAATTCATAATTATCTTTAAGTATATCTGTTAATTCTCTGTCGTGAGTAGCTACTATTGAGATACTCTTCTTTTTATTAATATAAGTTAATATTTCAGCAGAAGAAGATATTCTTTCAATAGGGTTAGTTCCTCTAAATATTTCATCTATAGGACAGAATACAGGTAATTCTTTATGTAATGCTTTTATAATTCTAAGAAGGGCTTCTGCTTCAGCCATATAATAACTTTTACCTAAAGTAACATCATCGCTTGGACTTATAGAAGAAACTATGTTAAAGAAACAAGCTTCATATTTTTTAGTTAACGTAATATTGAATGTTTGAGCTAGTATCATATTAAGACCAATCATCCTTAAGAATGTTGATTTACCAGACATATTAGTACCTGTAAGAACTATACCTTTTTTAGTGAAAGTAATAGAGTTAGGCACTGCATCTTTAATAAGTGGATGTACACCATCTACAATGTTTATGTTTATTTCATCAGTAAATTTAGGTTTTGTATATTTACCATTCATTTCTTCTTTATATGATGCTACTGCAATATAGCTTTCAAGCTCACCTAATAATTCATATAAATCTAAAATGTAATCTTCTTTATCCTTTAGTATAGATGCAATTTTATAGTATGCACTTTCTTCTAATAAGAATGGCATAGCTAAGATTTCGAAAGCACCACCACCAGCATTTGCAAATTGAATAGATTTAGTTGCATTATCTATAGCTTTCATATCTTTAAGAAGTTCACTTATTTTATCAGTATATTCTTTAATTTCAGGGTAATCTATTTTTCTTATTTCTTTGGCTGCAATAATTATGTTTCTTAAGTAAAGTAACCCTTGAGATTTTACATTCTTTCTTTCTTTATCATTTATAAACATATTGATAAATATTGTGAATGCTGTAACTAAAAGCATATATGGGTTTTGGAATATTATAGCTAATAATGCACTAGCTATAGTTAAAAATTTACCTAAGAATGTATAGATATAATATTTACTCTTATTTTCTACTAATTCCTCAGTTAACATTTCTAATAAAGCATTTTTTTTATCATACCCAAGGTTGTAATAAACCATTTGTAATTTAGTTCTTAAATCAGTGTTAGTTCTTAAAGTTTCAGTAAATTCATATCTTTTATTAAGCTCATTTTTGTCGTGAAGAGGATTTCTAAGCATTTTATATAATGCAGCTTCCCCAACACTACTATAAGTTCTATCTAGTTTTATGAAAATTTCATCCATGTTGAAATCATCCCAAGTTTGATCGTCTATTGTATAATCATCTTCTTCATATATATCAAATAGAGTTCTAATCTTGTTAATATATCTCTTTTTCTTTCTTTCTTCACCAAAATCTACTTTCATACAATCGTATAAGCCTAATAATTTGTCCATTAATTTCATATTTTGTCCTCCGCAAAAACTATCAATATTTTAGATTATAATTCTTTTTATAAACTGCTATTCCTAATAAAACTAATATTATAATTGGAATAATTATAAGTATAACATCATTTAGATTAATAAAATACATATAAGGATCAATATTAAATACTTTATCTAATATAAGTTGAGATATAAGGGTTACTAAAAATACTCCACATAATAAATTTAAACCAACGCTTTGATTTATATTATATTTAAATTTGCTACTTAATTTACCTTTTCCTGAAATAGGTACAAGAACTGATTCTCTAGTAATTAGTTTAGAAATAAAGGTTAAATTAATAGCGATTATATTACTTAATAGTAATTGGCTTAGAGATATGCTAAGAGTTTTATTTATTCCCAATTTGTTATTTAAAATATGTGCCAATACAGTTAATCCTAGCCAGAAAATATATCTTTGTAAGTAATCTAAAAAGATATATAATTTACTTTTGCTATTTGTATATTCATTTATTATGCTTTTACAAAATTCTTTGTAGTCTTCGCCTACTACAAAGCTTTTATCTCTATTTTCATATTGAGCTTGTAGCAGCATATCCATGATTTGATGTAATATCTCTTCCTTTTCATATGAAGTTAGATTAGTTGCTTTTATATAGCTTGTTATATGCTCATATAAACAAAGATTATTTTCGTTGAAATTTTTTTGTTCTTTTAATCTTAAGCTTCTAAGTTTTAAGGCTTCTAACATAATTTCCCCTCCAATACATTTTCAACATTTCTTTTTACAAAATTCCATGTATCAATAAATTCATCTAACTCTTTTATACCAGCATCAGTTAAGTAATAATATTTTCTCATAGGTCCAAGCGGTGACTTTTTCATTTTAGAATATAATAATTTTTTCTTTTCTAACCTAATAAGAATAGGATAGACGCTACTTTCAGATATATCTTCAAAGCCGTATTGTATTAATTTTTCGCAAACTGCATATCCATAGGTTTCATCAGTAGAAACTATTTTTAAGATACATCCTTCTAATAAACCTTTTAACATTTGTGTTGAATTTGCCATTTATTCACCTACTTTGTAATACGTAATAGCTATATGAAAATAATACCATACTACTATGTATTGTCAAGTAGTGGAATAATTAAAAAATAAGCATATAGAAAGTTTGAAATATATGGTAAAATTGAGTGATGGTATAATAAATAGGGAATCTGTTAAGCTGATATGAAAAAATAGCTTGATTTTTCATAGAATTGCTCGCTCTTTGAAAATTATATAAGTTTGAATTTTTTATTGTATGGTAAACAAACCTACAATAAAATTAATTTTTGCAGGTTAAATAAAGGTATTAAATTTAATTAAGCTGCTGAAAACCAAGAGTTTTTAGCTAAGCTATCGCTAGCGAAGCCAGCAACTTCTGCTGGAGTGCAGTTATTTAATGAGCCATGTGGTCTAATAAAATTATAGTGAAAGATAAATAAATATATTAAGTTATTCGCCTTTTCAAAAGAGTTAAAACCTTTTTTAGCTTTATACCAAGCTTTAAA
>NZ_JACOOP010000018.1:0-62919 GCF_014287725.1 Clostridium sp. NSJ-49
AGAAATGGTATATTATTGCATGAAAAGAAAATAGCGTAAAGGTATATTTTTACAGAGAATAGGAGGCTTATAACCTCCTATTTGTCGTGTCAAAAAACTTGTTCATTTAGAAATAATTTCATATAAATATATGAATAAAAAATAAAAAGACCGTCTACTGAAATGATTTTAAAAATCATTTCAGAGACAGCCCCATTTATTATATTTCTATTAGATTATTTATCTTATATCTAACTTCTTAAAATTAAACTTGGTTATATTGGTTTTTCTTACATAAAATTACTTATCTTTTATTTTCAATATAACTCTTAATTCCAGCTTCAAGTCTTGATAATCCGTCTTCTAATCTGATTCTTGGGCATGCTATATTCATACGCATAAATGTTTTACCATTTCCACCATAAACATATCCATTAGATACATATAATCCTGTATTGCTTCTTATATATTTGCACAATTCTGCACTATCTTCTGTTACTTTGCTACAATCAATCCATAATAAATATGTTGCATCAGATTTAACAACCTTAAGCTCTGGTAGTTTTTCATTAATAAACTCAAGTACTACACTCTTGTTTTCTGATAAATATTCAATTAGGCCATTTAGCCAAGGCTCTCCTTTTGTAAATGCTGCTATTGTAGCCTCCATTGCAAAGGCATTAGGTTCTGCAACTTCATCTGTATTTATTCCTCTATTCACTTTCTTTCTTAGCTCTTCATTTGGAATGACAATACTTGCTGTTTGTAACCCTGCTATATTAAAGGTCTTTGTAGGAGCTATACATGTTATGCTATTTTGAGCAATTTCTTTAGAAACTGATGCAAATGGAATATACTCTTTATTGCCATAAGTTAAATCACAATGAATTTCATCTGAAAGTACAGTTACATTATGCTTTAATGCTAAATTACCTATTCTTTCAAGAGTTTCTCTATCCCAAACCTTTCCTATAGGATTATGAGGATTACAAAGAATCATTAATGTTGTTTTATTATCTGAAAGCTTTCTTTCTAAATCATCAAAATCAATATAATAATTGCTACCATCATAACATAAGTCACTAGAAAGTATCTTTCTATCATTATTAACTATTGAATTATAAAAAATATTATATACAGGTGCTTGTACAACTACATTATCTCCTACAGATGTTATTTTTCTTACTATTGAAGATATAGCTGGAACAACTCCTGTACAGAATAATATCCATTCCTTCTCTATTTTAAAGTTATGCCTCTTCTCCCACCAGTTGCTTATTGATAAATAATACTCTTCTGGAATGACTGTATAGCCGAATATACCTAACTTAACCTTATTAGAAATAGCTTCAATTATCTCAGGAGCTGTTTCAAAATCCATATCTGCCACCCACATTGGCAATTCATTTTCTTTAACATCCCATTTTAATGAATTAGTATTAAATCTATTTGTTAATTTAGAAAAATTATACTCCATCTACTCCATACCCCTCTTCAATAAAAATCTTTGTATTTAATTCATCTATATCAATATCATCCATAATTACTTCATCAATTGATTTTGCTTTGATTTTACCCTTTATAGGATTCTTTACACTTTCAATTGAAGTTGAACTTTCAACATCAATAGTTGAATATTCGAAAGCAAGATCCGTCTTTATAAATTTCGAATTTTTAATTACTAGATTTTCAACATAGCATAACCCTTGTTCACTTTTAATAAAGCAATTAATAAAAGTTAAGTTTTTTGAATTCCACCCTAAATATTCTCCAATTATTGTAGAATTATAAACTGTAACATTTTCACAGTTCCAAAATGCATCCTTTGAAATTATTTCAGAGTCGTAAACTTTTATATTTTTACCTCCATCAAAAGCATAATTACCTGATAAATTCAAATCTCTAATGTCTATATCTTTACTATTTATTCCAAAGTAATCACCTTTTGCACTTACCTTATTAATCTCAATATTATTACAATTCCATAATGTCTCTAAAGCATTAGGCATAGTTACATTTTCTAATGTAATATTTCTAGATCTTCTAAATGTTTTAGGTGCATCAATTGTACTATCTTTAATATTAATATTATCTGTATACCAAATCCCTGATCTTGCCGTTTCTAAAAATGTAGTATTTTCAACATTAATATTTTGGCAATACCATAAAGGATATTTCCATTCAAAAACACAACTTTTAATATTAATATCGCTACTCTCTTTTAAAGGCGATTCTCCATCAAAAAAATTTGAATTTACTATATCTAAATTTCTACTTTTAAAAAGTGCTCGTTCACCTGTTAATAGCTCTTCATTAATTAATTTCATAACTCTCAATCCTCTCTTTTACAACACTTCTTTTTAATATCTTAGCTATATCTTAAAAGAAACTCTTACTAATTATATCTGTGCTCAAATACCTTGTTATTATAAGGCCTAAAGTTAACTTTCACTCAAGATATTTTTTTTAATATTTTTATATATTATTTACTAAGGAAAAACACCAGGAATTATCCTAGTGTTTTCATTTTTTCAATAAATATCTATCAATAATATTTATTAAATACTTCTGTATTCATATATAATTTATCAAATAGTTATTTACTGCTTAAATCTTTATTATCCTTATGAATTGATTCACTTCCAGCCTCAATTGCTGTTTCGTAGTACCAAATTTTATGCTTAATAAGTTCCATAATATTATTTAACTCTTCTATTTGTTGCTTTACAATTTTTTCTCGTTCATGAAAAACTTCTAACCTTGCTTGTAAAGTACTATCACCTTCCATACACATATCCATATATCTCTTTATATCTTTTATTGGCATACCAGACCTTTTCATACATGATATTATTTCTAACCCTTTAAAATCTTCATCTTTAAATACTCTAGTTCCATTTTCTTTTTTTTCAATAAAAGGCATAAGTCCTTCTTTATCGTAATATCTTAATGTCGGAACTGATACTCCCATTTTTTCTGCCACTTCTTTTATGGTATATGTCATATAAAAAACTCCTTTTTCAGTGATAATTATACCTTTCTCTACTTAACTTGTAATTGTAAATTTTACATTTAAAACTTAAAAGTTGCATATTTGACGTTAAGGAGAAGGTATTTCGTTTCATTTGTATATATCATACAGGATAAAGTTAACTTTATGTCAAGACTATATGATATTTAAATTTCCGACTCTACTTCTATATTTTTAATAAATTTTGCTGGTACTCCTGCATATACACAGTTATCTGGTACATCTTTAGTGACAACTGAACCTGCTCCAATAACAGAATTTTCTCCAACTGTTACCCCTGGACAAATTATTGCTCCAGCTCCAATCCAAGCATTACGCTTAATTTTTACACTTTTTATAATTACACCACGTCTATTTTGTGGTTCTATAGGATGGTTAAGTGATAATATTTTTACCTCTGGTCCAACTAATACATTATCCTCTAAGGTGATACCACCTAAATCAACAAACATACAAGATTTATTAATAAATACATCCTTACCAATCTTTATATTTCTTCCAAAGTCAGTATTAAAAGGTGTTAAAACTTGTACAGAATTATCAATTTCACTATCTGTTATCTTTGCTAAAATCTCTCTTACTTCCTCTGGAGCTTTATACCCTAAGTTTAATTCATTTGTTAATTTTAATGTTTCTTCTAAAATTGCATTAATTTCAGTAAATATTGCATCTTTATGTGATATAAATTCCATAGTCTCTAATCTTTTTAATAAGTCCTTGCTCATATTTCCTCCTAAATTCATCATAAGCAATAAATTAATTTCAATGTCATTATATCCCTAAAGTTAACTTTACCTGCAATATATTTTTATAATTTTTCATTTTTTATCTAATATTTTTTTTATAAATTAACTACAGCATTTTCAAGCTTTAATTTTTTTGCAACTAAATAACTTTTTACTACTATATATAATAAAATTAAATTAGCGACATTAATAGTTAAAGCAATAATAAATGCATACACATAAGACCCAGTAAAATCATAAATATATCCTACTAAAGACAATGCAAATGCTCCTCCAAAATTAGTTGCAAATGAAATAATTGGATAAACAGTTGAGTAATTCTCCACCCCAAAGAAATGCTTTGTTAATAAAGCAAAACCAACTGCGCCAACTGAATAAACCGAGCCAAATAAAAATGATCCAATTAATAGTACTGTTGATGATGGTGCAAGCAATAATATAACAATTGATATAATATTTATAGCTATCATAATAATAGTTGCCTTAACTGGACCTAGTTTATCACTTATTAATCCAATTACAAGCTTTGATAAAATATTTCCAACCATACTTGCTGATAACATCATTGCTCCAATAGTTGCACTATAATTTAGAGTTTCTGCAAAACCTGGTAAATGTTGAGTTATACCTGCTATTGCTGTGTGTAATATAGCAAATACAAAAAAGCATACAAAGCTTACAGTAAAGAAATTAAAATTGTTATTATTTTTCACGACATCATTAGTTCTTTTACTTTCCTTCTCATTATATCCATATGCTAACAATCCTATCTCTTCAGGATCAATAGAAAATGGATATATTACTGCTGGAATACATAATACAATTATACTTATTCCCATTATTATATAAGCTATTTCCCATCCAAAACTCTGTATACACTTAGTAAATATAGGTGAGCATACTGCCCCCGCTATTCCACTAAAGCTTAATACAATACTTGTAGCTAAACCATGATTTTTATAAAACCACTTATTAATAATCATTGTAATAGGAACTATAGCAAACAAACCTGAACTAACTCCTCTAATAGCACCTAAAATATAGAAACCTAGTACTCCTTTAGAAAATGCCATTAAAATTGTTGAACCACCTGCTACTAATACACTAAATATTAGAATTACTTTATAAGAATACTTTTTCATAATTGCTGGTACAAATAATGATATAACTGCTGTTGCTAATAATGATATAGTTCCATGCATCGAAAAAGTTCCTCTCATTATACCTAAGCTTTCAGATACAGGAGTATAAAAAACTCCAGCTGAATTGACACAAACTCCTATTGAACTAGCTGCTAATCCACAACATACTATTAATACGATTAAATGTTTTATACTTCTATTTTTATTGTTCATATTACCTCTCCTAAAACTCATATCCCTATATACTTTTTCTATTAGCTCTTTTATATTAACCTATAGATTAAAAACATAGCCTAATTTACAATTTAAAAGCTTCTCCTGGTGCCATTATATAAATTCTATCTTCATTAATAACTTTTCCAATTAAAGCTGCTGGGTCTGCATTAAATGCATCCATTTCAGGTGCATCTACACTTCCCCAGTGTGAAAGTATAAGCTTTGCATCTGGATAGGCATTAGCAAGTTTAATTGCATCCTCTAAACCGATGTGCCATGAGTTATTAGAAAAATCAAAGATAATAACATCTGGATTTTTCATATTAAGATGCTCTTCTAAAAGACGTGAATCTCCTGGTGCCCATATAGTTCCATCCTTTGTTTCAATCCAAAATCCACAATAATCTTCAAAGTTAAACTTTCTTATTTTGCTATATTTACTACTTTCATTTTGCCATGCGTGATCTGCCGGTGTTAATGTTATATCCATATCTCCAATTTTAAATGTTTCTTCTATATTATGTCCTATCCCTTTAAGTCCTTCTTCTCTCATAAGCTCTGCAACATAATGAGGTCCATGATATGAATTACAAACCTCTGATAATTCTCTACAGGTTACTCTACTAAAATGATCATTATCACAATGTGTTATTAATATTCCATCTAAATGAGATATCTCCTCAACACTTATAGGCATATCAATTAATAATGGCATATCGAATCCTTTTAAAAGAGGATCTATCATTATACAAGTTCCTCTACTATTAATCATAACACCAGCGTTACCTAGCCAACGGATAACTGTATCTTTACTTTTATTAAACGCTTCTTTACCAAAAGCTTTTGTTTTTGGTGCTACTGCTTGTTTTATTGTTTTATTCATAAATTTTCTCTCCTTAGTTTTATAATCTTATTTAAAATACTTTTTACCCTTCTATAAATACTTTTTGCTATTGAAAAAAAATTAGATTCTTTTCCATAATTTTATTTGTTAATTATATAATAACATAAACAAATTCCATGTCTAATACTTATATTAAATACCTATATATGCTTAAAAAGCATTGTATATTGTAAGTATGTAATAATTGTACATTAAAGCAACCATCTTCATACTCAATGTACTTTTCTGTTATTCTATAATTATTGATAAATTAAACCCTTTTATTTCTTCATAACTTTCTCTCTATTTATATTTTGTATAAGATTATTTTTTAACCTGGCCTATTGATAAACACTTAATAAATCTGTCTGTAAATCAATAATTAAAATATAAAAAAATCACCGATGCTTTAGATATTAATACACCGGCGCTTATAATAAACTTACAGATTTTCCTATTAACTTTTAGTAAACTAGCTACATAAACGTAAGTATATATTCCTATTTTAAATCTTTTATACCTTGCTCTAGCATCTCCATTTGTAATAAAGTTTGTTCATCTGTTATTGTTTTTTCTTTACCGTTTATTATTGCATTATATAAATCATCGTAGACTCTCCCATAATCACCTTTTTCCGATTTTACCTTTTCTTCATGGTAATTTCCTTCATTATCATAATAAGTTAAAGTACCATAATGCTCTGGTAAATCAATACCAAAGTCCTCATTATGAGGCATATAGAATAATTTTAAATGTTCTTCTTGTCTATCCTTAGTCTGTTTTACAAAGCATCCTTTTTTGCCATACACAACAAAACTTGGTCTTTCTTTCACTCTAAAATAACTTGATTTTACCGATACCTTTAATGTTTCATAATATAAATCCAAGTCAAAATAATCATTCATTCTACCTTTACCTAATAACTGACGTACATCATAATGAATATTATCAGGTTTACCAAAATAGCTTATAACTTGATCTAAAGTATGACACCCATGTCCATATAAATATGAAGATGATGGTATGAAGTTATCAACTGATTCTGGTATATATGGTCTATAGTAGTCATAATGCATTTCTACTTCTAATAAATCTCCCAGCTTACCACTCTCAATAACTTTTTGTACTGTCAAAAAATCACTGTCAAATCTTCTATTTTGATAAGCTTGTACTATTAATCCTTTTTTCTTTGCTAGTTGAAATATTTCTTTAGCTTCTTTTGATGTTTCCATAAAAGGTTTTTCAACTAAACAATGTTTATTATGCTCTAAAGCTAATTTTGCATATTCATAATGACTATCATGTCTAGTACATACAACTATTAATTGAATTTCTTCATCATTTAATACTTCATTCAAATTAGAAGTATAAGTCACACCTTCAATTCTATCCCATGATTCATTTTTAGGATTTCTTTGATAAATTGTTTTCACCTTTATATTTTGTCTTTGTAATACAAATGGGAGATGATATCTATTTGTACTTTTTCCATTACCTATATAACCTATTGTTAACATAATTACCTCCTAAATTATCTCTATTCCAACTTGCTTTCTAGCTTCGTCTAATATTTCAATAACATTTAATGTATGATTATTATATTCCGCAACTACTTCATAATCTTTTTCTTTAATAACTCTTGCAAACTCTTTAATTTCATAAAATAATCTATTTTTATTGCTATTAAGATTATAATGTTTAATTTCACCTAAATTACTGCCTTTAATAAAATTATTAAATACATTAGCTGGCTCATCACTATGAATAAATCCTTTATCCCCTTGAATATTTATAGTGACAGGCGCTTTACAATCCTTGGCACCTATTGATACACATTTAAATGTTGGATATTCTAATGTAAGTATTCCTGATGTATCAATATTTCTTTCAACATTTGCAATATACTGTATTTTATCTGGCTTTCCAAAAAGACCTAAAATGAAATGAATATTATATACATTAAGATAATTTGGTAAATACTCATTTGAAATCGCCTCAAAAATAAATAGTTTCTTCTCATTTGCAAAACCTATTAATTCTTTAGCTTCTTTATATGAAGATACAAATGGCTTTTCAAGTATTACATTTTTTCCCGCTTCTAATGCTTCCATTGCAAATTTGTAGTGAAGGCTATTTGGTACAGCTACATATACTATTTCAATATCATCTTTAAGCATATCACTATAACTTGTGTAAATATTATTTATAGTATTTTCTTCTGCTAACTTTTTCATTATTTTTAAATCTGATTCTTGTCCTGATATACTAACTACTTCTATATCTTGAATTTCTTTTGCTGCATTTAAGAAATCTGGTACTATAGTTCCTGCACCTACAATGCCTAATTTCATATTATTCATCTCCTCTTGATAATAAGTATTTTAATCCTTTAATAATAAGTCCATGATCCTCTTCTGAAGATAATCCTGAAACTGATATTATTCCAACCGTTCCTACACTTTTAACCCTTATAGGTACTGCACCTGGAGTTACCGCATATTCTCTAGCATCACCATATTTTTCATCAAAAGTTAAATTTTCAGATTTAAGTTTATACGCAATTAGTGCTGAACTTTTATCAAATCTTTTCACAACATTAATTTTCTTTTCTATCCAATAAAAATTATTAAACGATGCATTATCATTTAAATACTCAAAAACTATATTATTATTTTTAATTATTCTAATTGCAACAGCATAATTTTTAGATATTGCAATTTCACTTATGTATTTTCCTAAAATAAATGCATCCTTATTCATAAAAGAATCTAATATAATCTCACTATCCTCTTTAAGTAATTCTTTATAATCCATGTATACTTCTCCCCTTTCAACTTCATGTTATCATACTAAAATATCTATATCTATAAATCCTAGAATTCTGAAAAAAAAGTTCAGAATTTGCACTCTAAGAGAATACAAACCTGAACTTTATTTTTGTTCTAACTTTTCTATTTTATATTTTTTATTATAATTTTTTCTAAAATCGCTGGCAAAAATAATAGCATAAATACAATTTAAAATATAATTAATTGCTATTTGAGAATAATATGTAGCTATTTTTCCTTCAACTGCTTCTCTATTAGGAAATATTATAGTTCCATCATATCCAGATATATTCTTATCGGCAGTTATAATTAATATTTTACATCCACTTCTCTTTAAAACCCTCATATATCTATCTTGAATTAGATTTTTCCCTGAATATGATACAAACAAAGCTACATCATCTCTTGTAACATTATAAGTATTAGTAGAAATCTCACCATATTGATTTGCTATAACAGTATTTATTTTTAATTTACTCAATCTATTTGCAAAACCTATTGAACTTATAAGAGAATCACCATTTGCATATATATATGTACTATTAGCATTTATTATATATTTAGCTACTTTTGAAATTGCTAAAGAATCTATTGATTCATAACATGTATCAATAGCCTCTTTAGATAAATCAGCTATTCTCTTAATTATCTCCTCTTCACTTTCTTTTTCACCAAAAGGATGATTTATATCAACATCGCTCTTTTCTTTTCGCCTTTTTTCCACTTCTTTAATAAACTGAACTTTAAATTGTCTGTATCCACTTAATCCAATTTTACGACAAAGTCGTACTATCGTTGCATTAGAAGTAAAAGTTATTGCTGCTAAATCTGATATATTAAGATTTATTATTTTATCTTGATTTTCTAATATATATCTAACTAGCTCACACTCAACAGGAGTTAAATCATCTTGAGATTTTAATCTTTCTATAATTGACATTACATTTTCCTCCTAAAATATCAGCTCTAACCTTATTAAATTCATCTATTTACTGATTTACAGCTTTCTTACGATAATAAAAAAACTGTAATCTCTCTTCTAAAGTATCGTCATCTACTAAACACATATCCATAAACCTCTTAATTTCCTTAATTGGCATACGAGAGCTTTTCATATATGAAATCATTTGTAGTCCTCCAAAATCCTCATCCTTAAAAACTCTTGTTCCGTTTTCTTTTTTATCAACAAATGGCATAAGTCCTTCTTTGTCGTAATATCTTAATGTTGATACACTTACTCCTAATTTCTCTGCCACTTGTTTTATTGTATAATTTATAGAGCTGTTCCTTCCTGCATTAATTAAAACTCATCTTATATACATCTTTAATTCTTTACTTACTATTACATTTAATTATAGTTTACTTTTAATATATTTAGCAATTGCTATCTTTAATCTATTAAGCCAATCTTCTAATCTTTTTCTTAGACATACAATTTTTATTCTTATAAATTTTTGTCCATTTAATTTAAACACTCTATTCCTAAATAGATTTTAAATTAAGCTTCATCTATATAAATATTATTATTTCTTCATATATCCCCTCAATAATATCTAATTATCAAAATGATAAGCTTTAATTATTTATCACATTAACCACATGCTGAACTGCATTCTGTTGGTTTCTTTTCTGGTTGTTTTCATTCCTCAGCACCACATTAACTACCATAGCTAAAAGCATACGCATTGTTTTTTCATCTAATTATTTGATTATTTAATAAGGGTTCATAAAAATAGAACTTTGTACTTCCCTATTGCTAGATATAAGTACAAATTATTTTCTTCAATATCTTTTATTCCCCCATAAAATCTGCTTTTTATTACTTATTCATTACCTTAACTTCTGTATCTTTAAATCTCATTTTAATTAGATAAAATATATTAGTTATATTTTAAAATTAAGCTTAAAAGCCGTTACACTAATGTAACAGCTCCTTAAATTGAAATCTATACAAGTTTTTGCTCAAATATATTATCTAAATTAACTTTCTTAATCCTATTATTAATTTCATTTATATCAGTGGTATAAAGACCTAACTCTTCCATCCTCTTTAAATATCCTGCTCCTGCAAAAGTATATCTATTCATTCTTCCTTCTCTTGTCGCTGCTTTTTCATTTGCATATCCAATTAAATCTCCTATTGCTATTGATGCTGGTAATATTAACAGCGGCATTCCTAACATAAGTCTTACAGCATTATGACCTGCTAGTGATCCTGTACATATTGCTTCTGTATGACCAACAAATAATCCTGATTTTTCTCCTGCGCAGAATAAATTATCTACTCCTACTACCTTCATATCATTAGTTCTTGGAGCTACTGAAAGGTATCTTATTGAGTTTCCTTTACTTCCTGCATAAGGATCAACGTACTTAGCATACTCTAATCCCTTAATCTTTCTAAGCTTTTCTAATGGATAATAAGTTGTCATAAGCTTAGCATGACCTGTATCTAGTAATACAATATTTTCTGCAAATTCTTTTAAAGCATATTGTTGGCATACCTTTTTATTTAACTTATCGTAGTTTACATCCTCCTCTGGAACCTTTAATACTACAACACCCTTTTGATCTAATTCATTTCTTATATCTTCTGATAAACTTTCTTTTGCAAGTTTACAAGATCCTGAAAATGCTCCTAAAGAATCATCTGCTCTTTCCCCTTGTATATCTTGAACACCGCATCTTGCACTTATACTTAGTCTTGGTCCAAAAGCTGGACACCTTAATATGCACATTGAGCATCCATTACCATATCTTAAGCAATTACCCATTGGTCCTGTAGAGCCTGTAGTTTCAATAAATACATCTCCACTTACATAAGTATCATCACTTAATAATATTCCATTTATCTTATTTTTTTCAATGTCTACATCCTTTACTCTCTTTTCGAGATGTAGTTTTATTCCCATACCTAAAAGGTATTCTCTTACTTTTCCTTCAATTATATTTACATCATATAATGTTGCATGCTTATGACCTGGAAAATCTATATTTCTGTGTTTTGCCCATTTATCTGTAAGCTTTATTAAATCTCCTGCTCCTAATGCAATAAGTTCTTCTGATGCAGTATATCTACCATTATTACGCATTATACCGCCAACATTCCCAAGTCCTAAAAGCAAATCTGTTTTTTCGTATATATGGACTTCTGCTCCTGCTTTTTTTGCTGTAATTGCAGCTGCACAACCAGCCCATCCTCCACCTACTATAATTACCTTCATATAAATCTCCTTCCCCCAAAGATACTACGCGGATCTGTTTGAACTTTGCAAAGCCTCTTTACTCTGTGACCACTAAATCTAGCGGTACAACTACCACATATTCCTTCTCCACAACACATCTTCATATTATTACAACATGATAAATCTATATCTTTTCTTTCTAATTCATCTAAATAATCTATTACTTTATAAGTTAATATATCTGCACCAGCTATATGGATTAAAGATACATTATTATATTTTATAAGTGATTTAATAGCTACTTTACCTTCTGGTGATAATTGTCCCTTTTCAATTAAATTCATCTCTTGTGGAATTAGTCCTAACTTATCTAGCCATTCTGTAACATATATATCTTCAAATGGTTGCTTATCAACAATTAAAGTAACTTTATTGTCATTTTGAACTAATTTTTTTAATACAGGTATCATTGGTGCCATACCTATTCCTCTTGCTAATACCAAAACATGATTATCTTTTTGTTTTTCTATGTTCTTTATCCCAAATACTCCGTTCCAATAAGGACCTCTTATTACTATATTTCCTTCCTTTTTTAAATCTAATATTTTCTTTGTTTTAATACCTCTTACTTCAATCATTACAGTGATTACATTATTATCTATATCAGATTCTAATATTGATATCGGAACATCGTAATAAATATTTTCATCACTTCTTATAAATATGAAACTACCTGGTTTAGCTAAATCTATTGCTAATTTATGAGGTGCTTCAAATTTAATTATTAATAATGAGTCTTCATATAAAATTCTATCTACTACCTTACAAGTATAGACTTTTCTTTCTTCTTTAGGTTTATTGCCATTATCATGAAACTCTTGGTATATGCAAACCCCTTTCCAGTTTAAGCAATCACAAAAGTTGCTTCCATGAAGCTGTGAACATAAAATACATTCTCCAGATGCTGCTAAATGACAAGGACAATACTCAGTACCAGCATCAATGCAATCTATAGCTTCCTTAAACATGCTAGCTCCTTAATTAATTTATATACACTATATAGATTATTTTCAAAATAATAAAATGTTACAACGTGTAATTTATTATAAAATTTTATTATAAAAAATATTATTTTTATAACTTAAATAATTAAAACTCTGATAAATGCTTACTTGATATAATTTAATAAAGTATAATTTTTGATATTAAGATATTAATTTCAATAAATATTTTCTCAGAAATTAATGATAAAGTTTGCTAAAACAAAAAACAGGAATTCATTATAATAATGAATTCCAATTTTACTTGATACTACTAAAAGTAATATTTATTTAACCATTTTTATATACATCTTAAAATTACTTAAAGAAATGTTATGATCTTCTAACATTTCTATAATAATATCTCTAGAATCATTTTGCTTTGATTTCTTACCAATCACTTTTTTATCAGTATTTATATTGTTAAAGTTAAGATTCTTATCACATTTGAATTTCTTATTAAGAATATCTGCTGTCTTAACTATAGTATCATCCCAACCATCAACACACTCTTCATAGTTTTCTAGTTTCAATTTACATGGTTCATAGCCTGTAAAATCTTCATAAATAAATTTTTCTATATAATCATCTAATTTTATCTCATCTGCATCTAAAGCATTCTCTTCATCGTAAGTAATTTCTTCTTTTTCTACATTTTCAACCTTTTCTATTGCTATATTTTTTTCATTGTGATTTTTTAGATTTTTATCCATCCAATTGATATATTCATTTATATCTTTATTAATCTCATATAGTTTTTGTGAAGTCTCTCGATATTTTCCACTTAACTTATAATCTCTACTTACTTTTATAACTTCAGTAGACCTATCTTCAATTATATCAATTGATTTATCCAGAGTATTTATTAAGTTATCTAATGCATCTTTAATATCTTCTCCTAATTGTGGAAATTCATTTATTACGAATTTTATAACTTCTAAATCTAGTATGTTTTCCTTCTTTTCTGTTGCTTCTGGAGTTAAATTTTCATTTTCCTCTATGTTGCTTGTAACCTTTCCAAACAATTTCATACTAATTCCTCCAAAATTATAATTTATTTCTCTTTACTAACTTATTATTCTAAAACTTGTTTTATTACAAAAAAATAAAGGAGAGATTAAATTTAATCTATCCTAAATTCTTTTGTTATGCTAATTCTAATTCTCCAGCTCTCTTCTTCCAAAAAGCTACTGAAGATAAAATAACCATACCACATACTAATGCATATACAAAGAATAATTCATTACCTAAACTACCTGTAAGTATTATTAAAGATCCAATAATAGCTAATATAGGATTTATAGTTCCTCTCCATAATCCTTTAACTTCTCCCTCACGTCCAAGTTTAAAAACTTTTACATATAAAAGAATATACATAACATAGCTTACAGTAATTGATATCTCTGAAATATCTGAATTAGATAATAATCCAAATTTTGTAGTTAAGTAATGTACTATTGTCCAAAAAATACATAAAGCAAATGCTACCATTGCTGAGTTTAGTGGCATATTTATTTTTTTATCTAATTTAGAAATATTCTTAGAATTTGGGAACATTTCTCTAATTGCTAAAGAGTATGGTAATCTTATTAATCCTAAGATTAATCCATTAACTGTTCCAATAATTGATATTATTACAAATATTAAGATTATCTTTGCCCCAAAAGGTCCTAAAATCTTATTTGCAATTAAGTCAACATGTCCATCTCCTAAGCTCATTACTGCATCAGGTCCTAAATATGTAGATACACCAACAAAGTATATAATATATACTAGTAGGATAAATATTGGTGCAATAATTAATGCTTTTGGTAAATTTCTTTTAGAATCTTTAATTTCATGTCCAATTGATGTTGCTACTATCCATCCATCAAAAGAGAATGCTATAGGAGCAATTGCTGTTATCCATCCAGCTGATTGCATTGTTGTGACATCTGAAAATGATACCTTAGATACATCACCAAATATTAATCCAATTATAGCTATAAATATTAAAGGTATTAGTTTGATTATCGTTGATGCATTTTGAAAATATCCACCTAATTTTGCTGAAAGTGTATTTGTAATAAATAAAACTATTGTAATAGCTAGTCCAATAAATATTTGTACATTTAATGTACTTTCAAATCCAAACAACATACAAATATATATACCTGCAACCCATGATACTACAGCAATTAATGTTGGAAAATATAAAAATGTTTGGAACCATCCAAATGCACATGCAACTGATTTATTATAAGATTCTTCTGCATAAGCTATAACTCCTCCAGCTTGTGAAGTTCTTGACGCTAGTTCAGAAATAGTTAAACTTCCAAATATAATTGCTATAGCTGCTAAGCCGAAAACTAAAACTCCTAAACTAATGCTTCCACCAGTTGCAACTAAAATGTTGTCGCTCTTAAAGAATATTCCAGATCCTATCACTACGCCAACTATCATAGCAATAGCTGTAAATAAACCATATTCATTTTTCTTCATAAGTAATCTCCTCTATTCTTTAGATATCTGTATTTATATTAATAAATGATTGTAAAACCATAAGACATTTAATGTCTATTTTACTATCACTTTCTAATATAGCTTTAGCTTCTTCTTTTGATATTAATAATGGCTCAAGATCTTCATCCTCTTCTAACCCATCTTTTGAAATATCACCTTCACAAGTACAATAAACTAGATTTACTGACTCATCAGTCATTCCAGGTGATAAATAAACTTTATCTCTTCCTATACCTGGTATAATTTCAACAAGATCTAAACCTGTTTCTTCTTTTAATTCTCTTTTTAATGAATTTAAAGCATCTTCTCCCTGATCAACTAGTCCTGCAGGAAGCTCATATATATAATCATTAATTGGAACTCTAAATTGTTTAACTAAAACTAACTTTTTTTCACTCTTATGAAAAGCTACTATAACTACTGCATCAACTTTATCTTCTTTTCCTTGAAGTAATGTTTCATTTAAAACTTCAGTTCCTTTTCTTGAAGCAATAGTCCAATTTTTTTCTCTACCATTCTTATTTTCATATTTTGCATTATATAAACTTAAAAATTTTGTTCTAGCTAAAACTTCAACATCTTTAATTTTAGTCTTCTTCATAACCTAACTCCTTTTATTTAACAACACTCCTATTTATTACTTAACATTGTATACTAATAAAACCAATATTTGAATATATTTTTTTCATTTTTTATTACTTTTTTTTAGATATCGTTTTCTTATTTTAAATTTCAAATTATTACTTCAATAAAAAAGAAGATACTAACTTTCACTAGTATCTTCTTTATCAGAATGACTCATAGATAAAACCGTATCGTATTTATCTTTTGAAATATTCTTATTGCATCTAATTTCTTGTCTTAAAACTTCATTTCCCTCATCTTTTAATGAAATTTTACCTATAATATCACCTTTTAATACATTCATTATAGGTTTAAAAACTTCAACTTCTAAGTTTGCCTTTTCTTTACTACCATACTGAAAATCCGCTTCTTCAACGATAGATCCTAAATTAGAAATAGCATTAGACTTAATTATCTCACTATTACTTTCTTTCTTAAAATCATAGTTTGTACAAACATAATTAAATATTTTTTCTGTAACATTCCATCTATCGCTGCAGTTTAATACTACAATAATTATGTTTCTTCCTTCATGCTTAACTGAAGATACTAAGCATTTTCCAGCACCGCCTGTATATCCTGTTTTAACTCCATTTGCATCAGGTATCTTCCACAATATTTTATTTATATTTTGATACTCTCTTGTAAAGTTATATTTATCTTGTGTAATTAATTTTTCTCCACAAATCTCTTTAAAAGTATCATTTTCCATAGCTTTTGCAGTTAATATAGCTAAATCATAAGCTGATGAATAATGTTTTTGGCTATCTAATCCATGAGGAGTTTCAAAATGTGATGTAGTTAACCCTAAACTTGTAGCATAATGATTCATAATCTTAGAAAAGTTTTCAATACTTCCTCCTAAACCTTCTGCAATAGTAATAGCTGCATCATTTCCTGATTTAAGCATTAATCCATATAAAAGCTCTCTTAGCTTAATAGTTTCTCCTGCTTTATATCCAACCTTTGACCCTCTAATACTTGCAGCATTTTTAGTTACAGTAAGTTCTCTATCTAAATCACCTTCATTTAAAGCTACTAAAGCTGTAAGAATTTTGGTCGTGCTTGCCATAGGAACTACTTCATAACAATTTTGTTCATATAAAATTTGTCTTGTTGTTCCATCTATAGCTATAGCGTTTCTTGCATTTACTCTTAATTTATCTAAAACTAAGCTATTATCTACATCATTTATCTCTCTATCTTCTGTTATTATTATTTCATCTTCCATTTCTTCACTATCTTCTTCAAAGAGAACACTAGCACTGCAAATAGAATAACTTTGCATAATTAATAGAATTGAACATATTACCTTTATAATAGTTTTCCTATTCATTCTATTCACCTCCATTTGTCTATCTGATATCTAGTTTTTTCAAAAATCTTATTTTTACTCCCAATACAATATAAATTTTATTGTTTATTTTTCATATTTTTGGATATAATCATAAAAGAGTTTAGGAGAGATTTTTATGATTTTTTTTATATTATTATTATTCTTTATTTTTATAATTTTATTACCAATTCCAATAAAGGTTAGTGCCCATTATAGCAATGATAATTATTATTTAAAGCTATATGGAATTAATCTTTATTCTAATAATGATGGTATCATACGTAAATTACTAAATCGTAAATCTAATTCTTCTAAAAAAAATAATAAAAATCAAAAAGTAAATAATGCTAAAACTAAAAATAAAGAAAGTAATAAAAAATCATTTTCAATGAAAAAAGTTTATTATAGGCTAAAAATTAATAAGTTTAAGCCTTCAATAAAATTTTCCCTTTTAGGAAATTATAGTTTTAGTGACGCTGCATTAACTGCTATGTCATATGGATTTTTTAGCAATTTAAACTTTATATTCCTTAAAGTTTTTTCTGATTTTTTTAAAGTAAAAAAATTTAACTATTCCTTAAATCCAAACTTCAAAAATAAATTTAATATTAATTTGACTTTAAATTGTATAATTACTTTTAATTTTGCACAAATTATTTATATATTGTTTTTGATACGAAAAAAGGAGGTGTCCCTATAGTTTTAGGGCAAAGCTATGGAAAATAAACACGAACTTGAGAATCTTATGAGAAGTACTATGGAAAATTTAAGAGATATGATAGACGTAAATACCGTAATTGGTGATACTATAGAAACCGCTGACGGGAATTATATAGTTCCAATATCAAAAGTTTCTTTTGGTTTTGCTTCTGGTGGAAGTGAATTTGGAACTTTAGCTAAAAGAGATGATTTTGATAAATATCCTTTTGGTGGAGGGTCTGGTGCAGGTGTAAGTGTTAAACCAGTAGCCTTTTTAGTTATAAGAGGAGATAGCGTTAAGTTGTTACCTATGGATTATGATACAACAGTAGATAGAATTGTAGATTCAATTCCTGATTTTTTAGAATCTGTTAAGAGTTTATTTAAGTCTAATAACGAACCACTAAATAACTCAAATAATAATAACCTTAACGACCTTTAATATGTAATTATAAATATCTTATAAATATATTATTTCCTTTATTAATTAATTTTTATCTACATTTAAAAATAAAAGATAGGATTCTTCCTATCTTTTATTTATCTATATCTTTAAAAACTTGATCCATTAATTCTATTGATTCCTCTGTCTCTTTATCTTCATAAAGATCTAATGACGGAAGCTCTTTAAGATTTTTTAATCCAAATTGTCTTAAAAATTCATCAGTAGTTCCATAAAGAATTGGTCTACCTGGAACTTCTAGTCTTCCTACTTCCCTTATTAAGCTTCTTTCAACTAATCTTTGAAGAGCAGATTCTGATTTTACTCCTCTAATTTCATCTATATCAATTCTTGTAATTGGTTGCTTATAAGCAATTATTGCTAAACTTTCTATTGAGGCTTGTGATAATGAATGTTTTCTATTCTTTTTTAATAACTTTTGAATATAATCAGAATTTTCTTCTTTAGTAACTAATTGATATCCACCATTTATCTCAATTAATCTAAGTCCTCTATCTTCCTTTTTATATTCTTCCATCATTTCATTTATTATTTCTAGTATAAGCTTATTATCTATTTCTAAGTTTGCCATTAATTCTTTAGCCGGTAATGGCTCTCCACTTACAAATAACATGGCCTCTATTGCAGACTTCATTTTAGGCTTAATCGATACTTCTTCAAACTCAAACTGTTTTTCATCCACCCTATTCATTCTCCCTTCTTCTTTTCATTAGTATATTTCCAAAGTTATCTTCTTGATAAACTTTTATTACTCTTATTTTAATAAGTTCAAGTACTGCTAAGAATGTAACTACTGTTTCCATTTTACATTCACTTTCCATCATAATAGATGAAAACTCAACAACTTCATCATTTTCAAACTTTTTAATCAGAGTATTCATTTTATCTTCTATTTTATATTTATCTACGTATATTCTTTTTTGAACTACATTTGCAACATTTTGTTTTTCTCTATAATTCTCAAGTATTCTATTGTAAATATTATATAAATCTAACAAAGTAATATTTTTAAAAATATCTTCAAAGCTTTCAACCACTTTTTCTTCTGGTTTTTCTACTTCTTCTATTACTTCCGGCTTTTTACTATAAACCTCTCCAGCACTTGTATATCTCTCTTTAAAGAATTCAGATACACCTTTAAATTTCTTATATTCTATAAGTTTTTCCATTAAGCGTTTTTCGATATCTTCTTCGTTTTCTTCCTCTTCTTCCTTTACTTTAGGAAGTAACTTCTTTGATTTAATTTCAATTAACGTTGCAGCTATTACTACAAACTCAGATGTAATCTCTAAATCCATCTCTTTCATTTCATTAAGAGATTCTAAATATTGATTGGTTATTTTATATATTTCTACATTATATATATCCATCTTATTTTTCTTAATTAAATGTAATAACAAATCAAAGGGTCCTTCGAAATCTGCTACTTTTATCTTTAGCAATTCCATATATAACTCACCTCATTACAGTTAAATGCTATAACTATAATATCAATTTTAATAAAAAAGAACAAGCGTTATAGCTTTTCATGAAAATATATTTCAATTGGTTCATCTATCTTTTCGTATTCTATACATTCTAAGTATGTTTCATCAATATATTCTACTTTACCAATTACTTTAACCCATGTACCTTTATTAATATTATTAATTCCCTTAACTTTAATTTGTATTAGTGATTTATCTGATTGGCAACAATTTACTACTTCTCTTCCTAAAATTATTTCATTATCATTATTCGTTTCATATACAAACCCTGTTAGCTCAATAATAGAATTATTATACTCATCCATATTATATAAAATTTCATAGTTATCATTAGTTACTTTTATCATACCTTCATATATATTTTCATTGAGCATACTTACATTATTTTCTACAGCTTTCAAACTCTTGTAATTAGGCATAACATATAAAAATACTGCACATAAAACAATTACTGAAAGTATAGGATAAAATTTGTTAGTAATATAATTCCTATTTCTCACTGTAAATATTTTTCTACTTTGGGCCAAAGCATACAACATTAAAATTATTACAGACATATTGAAATATATCATCATTTTACTACTTATAAAGTATGTTATCTTTCCTGATACCTTTAAATATATCATTAATATAATAAGTGTTAACTGAATTATAAACCAAATAAACTCATCCATATTAAATTTTTTCATATTCTTCCTCCTTTACAGTATTGATATAAGTAAAGCAAGAGCTGTAACTAATATTGTTATAATTAAAATTAATCTAGAAGCAAACCTATTCTTAAATACCCCAAAAGCCAAAAACGCATTCTTTAAATCCATCATAGGTCCCATTATCAAAAACCCTACTATTGCTCCGACTCCAAAGTTGTTTAAAAATCCTTTAACTACAAAAGCATCAGCTTCAGAACATAATGACAATATAAAAGATAAGCCTATCATAAATAAAACACCAACTAAATTATTAGTATTTATTATTGCTATTACTTCATTATTCATCAAAGCTACAAATATGCTTGATATAAATGCACCTATTATGAAATACACACTAATATTTAAAAATTCATTTGATCCATGATTTATTAGATTTAATATTTTCTCACTTTTGGTTGTTGCAAATTTATTACTTACACAACAATCACATCTAATTGTCATTATATTTTCTTTTAAAATAACTTCTTTCTTTTTACCATTATATAAATACCCCATAATTAAACCTACTAACAAAGCTATTAATGCACCACCTAATGTCCTTAATAATACTATTGATATATTATTCGGAAATGCATAGTATGTAGACATTATAACAATTGGGTTAACTATTGGCACAGCAAGCATAAAGCTAATTCCAATACCTACTGGTAACCCCTTTTTTATTAAGCTTCTAGTAATTGGTACTATAGCACATTCACATATTGGAAACAATATCCCTGAAAGAACAGCTCCTAAATAACCTAATATACTCACTCTAGGAATAAACTTTCTTATTAATTCTTCTGTTAAAAATACTTGAATAATTGCAGAAACTAAGGAGCCTATTATTATAAATGGTAGCGATTCTACCACTATACCTAAAAAGCTCCATATAAAACTCTCTAAAATACTTGTATCCACCATACCACACCTTTTCTAAAATTTAATTTCTCTCTCCCCTTATGTTCATATATAATCTTTTAATTCTTTTTTTACTAAATAAGTTACTTTTCATTATTGTATTTCCTATATCTTCATTATTTTCACATTTTAAAATATGTCCGTTTAAATTAATCTTCTTTATTAATGATATAATTTCATTAATCTTGTCCTCTTTTTTGTCAAAACAATTATTTATAAGTATTAAATTACTACTTTCTAAAGCAGGTATAATAAAATCTCCCATATTTAAAATATAAGATTCTATTACATTTGCATCAGCTATAAAATAAATATCATTTATCTTATATTTTTTTCTTGTATTATGGATACTTAAAGTATATTGTAATTCTTCAAAAGATTCTGTTCCATTATACTCTATTATGATTCTTGTACAATTAGATTCTTCTATAGTATTATTTATAAAAGAATCTAATTTACAAATCTCATCATCATACATAAAAGTTTTAACATTAATAAAATCTTTTCTTATCTTTGTTTCACCATCTTCTAATTGTATAACTACCACTTTTTCATCATTTGTAATAGTTTCGGCAATAATATTATTTATAAATACACTTTTTCCACTTCCTAAAAAACCTGTGACAATATCTAGTTTTACTTTCATAATTTCACCTATTATTACTGAAAAAATCTTTTTATTTCATCTTTATTTAAATCTACACCGATAAAAGATATAATCCCATCACCTTCATAATTTACAGCTTCAATTGAAAATTCATCTAAAGAAAAATCAAATTGCTTCATTGTTTCATCATTAAGTTTTACTATACCTTTAGCTCTTATAATTTCCCCAAAGCTATGTGTATTAGCTACAAAATTAAATTTACTAATAAGCTCTTTTTCAGAAATTGCTCTATTTAAGCTCATAGCAAATGTTTGGAATGTATCATCTGCAGAATCAATATGAGCTGATACTCCTTTATTATTTTTAACATAGGCTCTTCTAAAAATCTTATTATCACCTTTCCTATGCTCTCCTATTGGAATAAGTTCTTGTGCATTTACTTTACTCCACTCTTTATCTACTACTATAGCTTTTGAATTCAAAGCTTTAATATCAGCTACTATCTTATCCAATTTATCTTTATCTATAAATTGTACCCTACTAATAACTATTACATCAGCAGCTTTAATTTGATCTACGAAGAACTTTCTAAAATTATTTAAGTATATATAAAATCTTTCTCCGTCTACAACTGTAATTAATTTATCTATCTCTACAACTTCACTAAGTTCTTTTTCTTCAAATACTCTTTTTAATTCACTAAGTTTAGCGACACCAGTAGGCTCAATTATAAGCCTATCAACTTCATAATTATTAATAATATTAGATATAGCTTTTTTAAAATTTCCACTTACTTGACAACAAATACATCCTGAATTAATCTCTGTAATTACAGTGTTTGTTTCTCTTAAAATAGCACCATCGATACTTACTTCTCCAAATTCATTTTCAACTATAGCTATCTTTTCTCTATAATACTTATCATTAATTAACTTTTTAATAAGTCTTGTTTTTCCTGCGCCTAAAAAACCTGAAAATACATCTACTTTAACTTTCATTTTTACTCACATCCTCTAATTACTATCCTTAAACCATTTTATGTTTTTGATATTATAAATATGTTTAAAGTAACTTTTTTTATCATATTATCCCAGTATCTTTATATACTTTAATATAATAATTGTTATATTGAGGATGGTGTTTATGAGTAAGTTTTTTAGCTTAAGTAACATAGAGGTAAATTATCAAATAACTTTCTTTGAAAAGTTCACCCCTATCTTTATTCTTATATTTATAATAATTACACTTTATTTAATGAGGAATAAACTCAGAAATAATAAATTATTAGATAAAAAACTTAGATACTCTTTTGCTATAATATCTTCAATTTTTCTAACACTTTACTATATATTAGAATGGTCTAGTAATGGAGTAACTGTATATAATCTCCCTCTTCATATTTGCTTTATTAGTAATATCCTTTGTATAATATTATGTTTTACTAAAAATAAAAATCTGTTTAATTTTGTTGTCTTTACTGGTGTATTAGGTGGAATAAGTAGCCTTTTAGCACCTGAATTAGATCTTTCATTTAAATATTTTAGATACTACCAATTTATGATTTGTCATCTATCTATCATTTTAATTCCAATCTATTTTATTTTTATTTACAAATATACCGTAACTATAAAAGATACTTTTAAAGTTATATTTCTAACTGAAATTCTAGGAATTTGTCTTGGTATATTTAACGAAATATACGGTTCGAATTATATGTTTGTAAGCTTTACTTCAAATTATGCTGCTAAAGATTCTGTTTTATCTTACATAGGAGAAGGATATTTTTACTTTATAAATCTACAATTCCTATTCCTAATTACAATGTTATTATGGTACTTAATATTAAAATTTAGCTATAAATATTTAAAATAAAAAAAGCCAGCAAAGCTGACTTTTTTTATTATGTATTTATTTAACTACTTTATAGTTGTTGCCTCTAGTAAAAGCTCTGCAGTTCCAATATTTGTTGCTAGTGGTATCTTATAAACATCACATAATCTTAATAATGCACTAATATCTGGTTCATGAGGTTGTGCAGTAAGTGGGTCTCTTAAAAAAATTACCATATCAACTTCATGTTCAGATACTAAAGCCCCTATTTGTTGATCTCCTCCTAATGGTCCACTCTTAAATCTTTTAACTTGTAAAGATGTATTCTCCATAATTCTTAATCCTGTTGTTCCTGTAGCAACTAAATCCATATTTTTTAATATGTCTTCATTTTTCTTAGTAAATTCTATCATTTCTTCTTTCTTCTTATCATGGGCTATTAACGCTACCTTCATATACTCTCCTCCAAAAATTTTTAATTTTTTATTGTAAATTATAAGTTATTCATCTTGCCTATTGCTTAAAACAATACTTATAATTTCTATATAATATTAACTAATAACTTGTCTTTATCTTGAACTATAGTAATAGTAAACTTTGATAAAGATAAAAAGTTAATATTATCCCCTGAAATATATCCAGTCATATTTAAAATAACTGAATCTTTTATTCCCTCAACTTGTCCATCATAACTAACTTTAGAAAGCCTAAAATAAATTGGATCTTCATTATTTAAATACATCTGCTCTCTTAAAAATTGTAATGATTCTTTTAATCTATCTTTTTCATCATTATTAGCTTCTTTATATCCTACATCATATTTATCATCAAGAGTTATTAAATAATTATAAACGCTTTGATCTCCAGATAAATATTTCTCAATAAAATCATTAGCATAGTCTACTTCCATATACTTACCGGTTTCATATATATTATTAGTTAAGTTATTAAATACTTCCTCACCTTTTTCGTATAATGTAATATCTTGATTTTTCTCATAAACATTATCTAAACAATTAAATACAGTATAATTTTCTTCAATTATTTCTTCATCTTTCTCTACTTCTTCTGTATACATTCCATTGTTATCTATACTTTCTTTATTTTTATTACTACAACCTATAGTTAGCATAGTAATTATAATCAAAGCTAAAATACTTATTCTTTTCATAATATCCACTCCTATAGCTTGATTATATCATATAATGCATATTTGTATAAACAAATCAAGCACATAATATACAAAATTTAGTATATTATGTGCTCAAATTTTTATTAGATACCTTTTTTAAATAGATTTTTCATATTATATTTGAAGTTATCTAGGAAATTAGCTTTTTCTACATCTCTATCTGCATAAAGTAATCCTTCACCAACTTTGTTTTCTCCCATATAAACTTCACATTTTCCTACAACTTCTCCCATAGTATATGAGTCTTTTAACTCATCTAATACTACTTTAGTTGTTGGTTCACCATCAGTTCCTTTAGGTACTACAATAACTAAATCATCTTGAGATTTTGCTATAAAGAATCTGTCGGTATTCTTGCCTAAATAAATCTTTTCTACATCAGCATCTTTATCAAAAATCTTTTTGCCTTCAAATTTTGAGAAACCATAATTTAGAAGCATGCTAGCATCTCTATTACGCACCTTGTATGTTGGCGCACCCATAATTATACTTAACATTCTTACACCATCATGAACTGCTGTTGCAGAAATACAATATTTTGCTTCATCAGTAAATCCTGTTTTTAGACCATCACATCCATTAAAGAAACGAACTAACTTATTATGATTTACTAATTCTATTGGAGTTTTACGACCTTCTGATATTGTTTCCATGTATGTTCCAGTATACTTTAAAATACCTTTATGTTTTAAAAGTTCCATTGACATTGTTGCAATATCACGTGCGGTTGAAAGATGTCCTTCTACAGGTAATCCATTGCAATTTTTAAAAGTTGTATTAGTCATTCCCAGCTCTTGTGCTCTTTTATTCATCATTTCAACAAAAGCTTCTTCTGTACCACCTAAAAACTCCGCCATAGCAACTGCAGCATCATTTCCTGAAGCAATAGCAATTCCTTTTAATATTTCTTCTACTGTTCTTACTTCTCCTGTATCTAGTAGCATTGTGCTACCACCCATTTTTTTAGCATTTTCACTACAAGTTATTTTGTCTTGTAAAGATATTTTACCACTATCTACAGCTTCCATAGCTAAAAGCATTGTCATTATTTTTGTAACTGACGCTGGAGCAAACTTTTCATCTATATTTTTTTCATACAAAATAGTGCCACTTATTGGCTCCATTAAAAGTGCACTTCTCGCTTCAACTACTATATTACCCTCTTCATACACTGAATTAGTAGTAATTTCATCGTAGAATTCTTCCTCTAAGTTTTCTCCATTTAAGCTTGCGCTAACTGTAATATTGCTTAAAGATAATAAACATAAAAGTACAAAAGAAATAATTTTAATAAAATTTTTGTTCATCTATGTTCCTCCTTTCAAGCTTATTATTACCAAAAGAAATAAAAATATGATAGAAAGAATTATTATTTCTCTCTATCATATTTTTTTATAATTATCTAATTATTTCATATACTACTGGAATATTTAAGTCATAACTATCATTTATAGTTATATTGCTTAATATATCCTTTTTAGCTTTTTCTATCTTATCTTCGTTATTTGCATGAATATAAGCTAGAATATCACCTTTAGAAACTTTATCTCCACGTTTCTTATTTAAAACTATACCAACAGCTAAATCTATTTCGCTTTCCTTAGTTGCTCTTCCTGCACCTAATTCCATTGCTATTAGCCCAAAAGCTTCTGCTTTAATTTTTGTTATATATCCATCCTGTTGTGCTACTACAGGTTCAATAAATTTAGCTTTTGGTAAAAGATCTAAGTTATCTATTGGTGCCACATCTCCACCTTGAGCTTTTATAAATTCTTTTAGCTTTTCTAAGCCTTTACCATTTTCTATGTTTTGAAGTAATAATTTTCTTCCCTCTTCTACAGTATTAGCCTTCTTTGCGCATACTAACATATTAGAACCTATAGTTAAAGTTAATTCTAATAAGTCTTTTGGGCCATTACCTTTTAATAGTTCTATAGCCTCTTTAACCTCTAAGCTATTTCCTATAGCATATCCTAAAGGTTGATCCATATCAGATATTACAGCTATAGTCTGCCTATCTAAAGCATTACCTATGTTAACCATCTCTTGTGCTAAACTTCTAGCATCTTCTGGTGTTTTCATAAAAGCTCCATCTCCAACTTTTACATCTAAAACTATGGCATCTGCTCCTGAAGCTATCTTTTTACTCATTATACTTGATGCTATTAAAGACATATTATCTACTGTCGCTGTAACATCTCTTAATGCATATAGCTTTTTATCAGCTGGAACTAGGTTTCCACTTTGCCCCATAATTGCTATGTTTATTGAGTTAACATTATTAGTAAATTCTTCTTCTGTTAATTCTACAGAGAATCCTTCAAATGTTTCAAGCTTATCTATAGTTCCTCCTGTATGTCCTAAACCTCTTCCAGACATTTTAGCTACAGGCACATCTAATGATGCTACTAAAGGAGTTAAGCAGATTGAAGTTTTATCACCAACTCCTCCAGTTGAATGTTTATCTACTTTAATTCCATTAATTTTACTTAAATCAATTTCATCTCCTGATTTTACCATAGCCATAGTTAAATCTGCAGTTTCTCTTTTATTCATTTTATTAAAGAAAATAGCCATTAACAAAGCTGAAACTTGGTAATCCGGAATTTCACCTTTTGTAAATCCATCTACAACAAAATCAATCTCTTCTTTTGATAATTCATTACCTTTTCTTTTATTCATTATTATGTCATACATTCTCATAATTAATATTCCTCCTAAGAAACTACTTTAGCTTATCTAAAAAGCTTTCACCTTTAATTTCATTATCTATATTAAATAAATCTAAAATAGTCTTTCCTATATCTGTAAAGCCTTTTCTTGTTCCTAAATCTACTCCACCTTTAAGTTTTTTACCATAAACTAATACTGGAATATATTCTCTTGAGTGATCTGTGCTATCTGTTGTAGGGTCACAACCATGATCTGCTGCAATTATAAGCATATCATCATCGCTCATATTGTTATATATTTCTTGTAATCTGCCATCAAAATCTTCTATAGCTTTTCCGTAACCTTTTGCGTCATTTCTATGGCCATATAACATATCAAAATCTACAAGATTAGTAAAGATTAATCCCTCTTCTACTTCTTTCATATATTCTAATGTTTTATCTACGCCATCCATATTATTTTTAGTATGCACAGCTTTAGTAACACCTACTTTATTATAAATGTCTTCTATTTTACCTACTGCTGCTACTTCTTTACCGTTTTCTTTTAAATATTCAAGCATAGTTTTAGAAAATGGATTTAACGCATAATCTCTTCTATTAGATGTTCTTGTGAAGTTACCTTCTTCACCTATAAATGGTCTTGCGATTACTCTACCTACAGCCTTGTCGCCTACTAACATTTCCCTTGCAATTTCGCACATTTTATATAATTCCTCTATGGAAATAACTTCTTCATGAGCTGCTATTTGAAATACTGAATCTGCAGAAGTATAGATTATTGGGTATCCTGTTTTTACATGTTCTGCACCTAATTCTTTAATTATCTCTGTCCCTGAAGCAACTACATTACCTAATATACCTTTTTGATTTGTTTTTTCTAAAAATTCATTTATTATTTCATCTGAGAATCCTTCTGGATATGTGTTTAATGGTTTATCTAAGATAACCCCTCCGATTTCCCAATGTCCAGTAACTGTATCTTTACCTTTAGAAAGTTCCATAGCTCTACCATATGATCCTTTTGGACTATCACATTTATTAGGTCCATTAACGCCTTCTATATTTCCGATACCAAGCTCCTCTAAATTGTTAATATTTAATCTTCCGCAAACTTTATATATGTTGTCTAGCGTATGGCTTCCAACATCACCATATTCCTTTGCATCTGGTAATTCTCCTACTCCTAAACTATCTAATATAACTAGTATAGCTCTCTTCATTTTTGTTTCTCCTTTCCTACTCTTAAATATGCTCCCTATACTCATGTCTTATTGCCTTATGCTCTCGGATGGGAGTTCTTGTAAACTAAATTTATCTTATCATTGTTTATTATTTCATAGTAAGTATCCATATATGTTAGGACTTGATTTCCTAATAATTTTTGTACTGCTCTTACATTAGCTCCATTTTGTAATAAGTGTACAGCAAATGAGTGTCTGAAAGTATTTAAGTTTACATCTTTCTTTATTCCAGCTTTGTGAGAATACTCTTTTACTATTCTCCATACACCTTGTCTAGTTAATTGTTGACCATTAAGATTTACAAAAAGATTATCAACTCCACTTGCTGCAATAAGATCTCTTATCTTTAAATATTCTTTTATTGCATTTTTAGCACTTCTGCCAATAGGAATTACTCTTTCATAATTTCTATTATCATGACATACAACGTATGATAAATCAAGATTAACACATTCTACTTTTAATCCTATTATTTCTGATACCTTCATACCAGTTGCATACATAAGTTCTAATAGTGCGTTATCTCTTATACCTTTATTACAATCCTTATCCACTACCTTTATTATCTTATCAACTTCTTCAACTGTAAGAATTTCTGGAAGTTTCTTTGTGCTATCAGTTGCCTTATAATATATTTTAGGAATATCTCTTATTATCTTATGATCTTTTAAAAAATTATAAAAACTTCTTAAACTAATTACTATTCTATTTATTGACCTTTCAGATTTCCCTTCATCTAATAGATATTGTATATAATCAGATACTGTGTTATTATCTGATTCATTTAGATAAATATCCTTGCTATTTAAATATTTAATATATAAATTTACATCTGTAACATATGCATAAACAGTATTTTCACTTTTATGGCTTTGTAACAATGATTCCCTATACTCGTTTACTATCTCTTTCATAATTCTCCCCATTCCCATCTAATTTATATAATTCGACATTTTTTTATATTTCCCTCTATATTTATATTCTGTTAAACAATTTTATAAACATTTGTTAAAATAAACTTAATTAAGTTTGGACAGAGATAAGTTTCAACTATCGTACCAACAATAAATACACACAAGAATACCCCTACTTTAAAAATTATTTCCTTCTCTACTATTGTATTTACTTTTCCTTTATTAAAGAACCTATCTCTAAGTTTCATTGAAGAAAATTGTATAAAAACTATACTTAATGCAATGAAACATGGTATATAAATTATGTTCTGAGGTAAAGTCGATGCTACTGCAAGCCAAATTCCCTTTCCATCAAAGCTAGTTAATAAAAAACTAAATGTATAACCTAAGGTAAATCCCTTAATTAAGTCTATTAATAAAATTAATGGGGCACCAAAGATTGTAAAGCCAAATAATACGATTGCTGTTAGCAGAATCAAATTTTTCTTTAAGACATCTAGTAATAAAACTTTTGTGTTAACTTGCTCTGAAACTATACTTTTAGTAAAAGTTAAAAAGTAATCTGTTAAGTCAGTAGCATCATTATAGTTCATATACTTAACCATAAAAGTTCCTAAAGTAATTCCTACACAAAAAAATATGAATACCATAAAATAAAATATTTTATTTTCTTTATAATTATGTTGTGCCTTATTAATTATATTCATTTTAATCCCTCCAAAATCATTCTACATTGAATAATATGACGAGATTAACAGTATTATTCATAAGTGAATATATGTAAAATACTATTTATTTAAATTTTTCAGTATTTTTTCAACATTTTCCTTAGCTTGAGTTACATCTACATTATAATTTCTTTTTAAAATATCTAAGATTTCTAGTACATCTAAAACTTCCTTACTCTTTTCTTCATATGTTTCTTGATTTCTTCCTAATCTATCAGAAATAAATAATAATGCCATATCATTAATATCTACATCATTTATCAAGCCTTCAACATTTCCATAAGGTAAGTTTTTTATAATAAATAAATGGTGCATATGATATCTAACCATATTACAAACCTTATCAATTTCATCTTCTTTAATATCGTAGTTTTTTAATATTTTACGAGCTAAGTCAGCTCCAATTTTATCATGATCGTAAGATATCCATCTACCGCTTCTATTTTTTTTAGTTGCTGCTTTTTTTCCTACATCATGTAATAAAGCTGCTAACATTAGACTCTTAGGACTATTTGCATACTCTCTTATAGTAGCAGCTTGATCTACAACTAATAATACATGATTCCACACATTTCCTTCTGGATGGTGTTTTTTTTCTTGTTCTACCGATTCTAATTCTATCAGTATCTCTAAAGGTGTATCTTTTAATGATTCTTTAATACTTTTTAAATAAATTGATGGTTTAGCATCAGCTAAAAGATGCTCCATTATGTATCTTAATAATGTACTCAAATTTATACCTACTTTCTTTTTAACATATTATTTTAAATTTATAATTTTAACTATATTATCCCTCTCTTTTTTATCTATATTACTAAATTACTATTAAGTTATAAAACAATAATAATCAAATAACATAAAAAACAGCAACTAAAATGCATTTAACAAATTAGTTGCTGTCTTAACCATTCTTATTTAGCTTTTTAATTATTAAGAAACTTTATTCTTAAGTCTTAGCTTGTCTGCAATTATAGCGATAAATTCACTATTTGTAGGCTTTCCTTTATCATTATGAACTGTATATCCAAACAATTTGTTGATAGCTTCTATTTGCCCTCTTCCCCACGCAACTTCTATAGCATGTCTTATAGCTCTTTCTACTCTTGAAGCTGTTGTATTGTATTTCTTAGCTATTGAAGGATATAATTCCTTTGTAACAGCAGATAGAAGTTCCATATCATTAACAACCATAGTTATAGCTTCTCTTAAATACATATATCCTTTTATGTGAGCAGGCACACCAATCTCATGGATAATATTTGTAATTTCAGTTTCTAAATCCATTGGCCCATTAGATGACACTACTTCGTTTACAGGTACTGATATAGGTTTCTTTATAACTTCTGTTGTAACAACCCCATTAAACATTTCCCTTATTCTCTTTGTAAAAATATCCATATCAAATGGTTTTACTACATAATAATCTGCACCTAAAGTTATAGCTCTTTGAGTTATCTTATCTTGTCCTACTGCTGAAAGAACAATGATTCTTGGAAATTTCTTTAAATTCATTGAATGTAATCTTTCAAGAACTCCAAGGCCATCTAAATGTGGCATAATTATGTCTAAAACAACTAAATCTGGTTCTTTTTGTTCAATAAGTGCTAAAGCTTCCTTTCCATCTTTTGCAATACCTGTTACAACAATATCTCTCTGATTTAATAAATAGTCATTTAAAATACTGCAAAATTCTTTATTATCATCTGCAATTAATACTGAAATTTTGTTTGATTCCATTTCCCTTTCTCCTTTACCATGATTTTACATAAAAATATAAACCATATTCAATGTTATATAAAAAAACCCTTCAATTTAATAGATTTTTAATTATTTGTAAAATTTATGTTTTTTATAATACAAATCACATTATATTTGTATTATAACACAATAAAAAAAAACATAATAGTCCTTTTTACATAATTTTGAAATTTTTCTGCCTTTTTTTAAACAAAAGCCTACTTTAATAAAGTAGGCCTTGCTTTTATGGTAAAATTTCAGCATCTTTTAACATCCATTCGATATATATACCATATCCATAATCGGGTTTATTTATCAAAACGTGCGTAACTGCACCAATAATTTTATCATTTTGTATTATTGGACTTCCACTCATTCCTTGAACAATTCCACCTGTACGACTTAATAACTCTTCATCAGTTACTTTGATTATCATACTTTTTGCCCCCGGTTTATCTTGAGGCAATAATTTAACAATTTCTATATCATATAATTTTGGACCATCTTCTCCTATAGTTGTTATAATTTTTGCTGGTCCTTCATTTATCTCATTCCTATAACCAACTTGCATAGGTTCATTAAATACAGGATTTATTAATGGTTCAGAGGTCTTTCCATATATTCCTGATCCCATATTTCTACTTATACTTCCAATTGATTCTTTTTCATTGAGGAATAATCCTTTCAATTCTCCAGGAGCTCCTCTTTGACCTTTTCTAACACTTAAAATGGATGATCTAAGTAATTCACCATTTTTTATTGAAAATACTGTATTTGTATCAGAATCTGTTATTGGATGTCCTAATGCACCAAAAGTATCACTATCTTCATGATAAAATGTTAATGTTCCAATCCCTGCAGTAGAATCACGCACCCATAATCCTAATTTATATTCTTCTCCTTCTTTTAAAAGTTTAATTTCTTTTGTTAACTTACTTTTACCTCTTAAAATTTCAACATTTATAAAATCACTATTACTTGATTTAACTTTAGATATCAAATCCTTAGAACTTTCTATGTCAGTTCCATTAACTTTTAATATCATATCCCCTAGCTCTATACCTGAACTTTTACCTGGGCTATCTTCTGTTCCATTTAGTGTCTCCACATTTGAATATCCTACAACTAAGACTCCATTTGTGGATAATTTGACTCCAACACTAGTTCCACCTGGATATACCTCTAAATTTGGAACTGTTTGAACAGCTACAGATTTTATAGGAAAAAGTCCTAAAAAGTCTATATTCAATTTATCGTTATTTAATTTTATTTTGTTTAGAAAGCTAGTATCATGTAATGAAAGGTCTGTTAACTTTGATTCTTCATTAATGTATATTTTATCTGGTATCCTTGAGATACTTAGATAAGTAATTAAAGTCAAAATAAACATTGGAGCAGCTATTATGCTAAAGCGTTTAATGAACTTTTTAATCATTTTATCTCCTCCTCCTTTGCTTCTGACTTTAATTTTCCCTTATAGAATTTACAATATGCTGTAGTAACTTTGTTATTAAAGTTAAAAATTATTAAGAAAAATAATTTTTTATAAAAAAAATAAAACCATGTTTTTTTTCCATGATTTTATTTTTTGCAGTATTGCTTAATCTTATGTAACTATATATGATTTTTTTTAATTTCTTCTTTTTTTAAATCAGCAAATCTAACCATTTCTGAAGCATTTTCTAAAGCTACGCTACTAATTTCATCTCCACCAATCATTTTAGCAATTTCTTTTACTTTTTCATCTTTAGGTAATATCTTAATGCCAGTAAATGTTTTATTATCTTCAACCTTTTTTGATACAAAGTAATGGTTATCTGAAAGTGCAGCTATTTGAGGTAAGTGAGTTATACATAAAACTTGATGCTTTGTAGAAACTTGATACATTTTTTCTCCAACTCTTTTTCCAATAGTACCACTTATACCTGTATCAATTTCATCAAAAATAAGTGTTGGAATTCTATCTCTATCAACAAATACACATTTTAATGCTAACATAATTCTTGATAATTCTCCTCCTGATAAAACCTTCTCTAATGGTTTTAATGGTTCTCCAGGATTTGCAGATACTAAAAATTGAACATCATCATAACCATATTGATTAAAGTCTTCACATAATTCAACTTCTATCTTTATGATTGCTTTTTCTAATCCTACATATGAAAGCTCTTCTTTTATACTTTTCTGTAAAATTTCAGCAGCTTCAACTCTTAATATATGTATCTCTTCTCCAACTTTTCTCATTTGAACTCTTAATTGTTCTAATTCTTCTTTTAATTTATTAATTATAACTTCAGAATTTGTTAACTCTTCATACTGCTCTTTTAAATTTTTTAAATTATTTAAAATATCTTCTATAGAGTTTCCATATTTTCTTTTGTAAATATCTATCTGATATATTCTTTCATTAATTTTAGCTAATTCATTTTCATCATAATATACTTCATCGCCAATATCTCTAATCTCACGTGAAGCCTCTTCTATAACATAATACGCTTCTTCTATTTCAACTCTTCTATTTTTGATCTTCTCTGAATGACCTTCAACAGATGATAACTCACTTATTACCTTAGATAAACCTTCTAATACTGATATTCCATTATTTGAAGTATGTAAATAGCTATAACTTTTAGAGAGACTTAATGATATTTTTTCAGCATTATTAAGAAGATTAAACTCCTCTTTTAATGCTTCATCTTCTCCAATTTTCAAATTAGCTTTTTCAATATCATCTATTTGAAACTTAATATAATCTACAAGTTTTTCTCTATCTTCGCTTCCTTTAAGTCTATTTAATTTTTCTATTAATTCTATATGTTTACATCTTAACTTATCAAATTTACTCAATAATCCTTTTAATTTATCCATATAAAATTCATCTAAATATAAAATATGAGTTCCTTTATTAAGTAAATTTTGATTTTGATGTTGTCCGTGTATATCAAGAAGCTTTTCTCTTATTCTTTTTAATTGTGATAACACAATAGTTCTACCATTTACTTTTATAAAGCTTTTCCCAAAAATTGTAGTTTCTCTTGTGATTATTAACAGTTCATCTTTCTCTATTCCTAATTCGTCTAAAATTTCATATATTTCTTCATTTTCTATAGAGAAAATAGCTTCAACATATGTTTTCTCTTCTCCATATCTTATTAAATCTTTAGAAAACTTTCCACCTAAAACATAATCAATAGTATCAATTAATATAGATTTCCCGGCACCAGTTTCTCCTGATAATATATTAAATCCTGCACCAAATTCAACTGAAAGTTCTTGAATTAACGCAAAGTTCTTTATATTTAATCCTATTAACATTGTACCCCACCTTAATATCTATTTTAAGAAATTATCTTTCTTACCTTTAAAATAAGCTCTTCTGCCTTTTCATCTGTTCTTACTAAAATAAATATTGTATTGTCTCCTGCAATCGTTCCTGCAACATCCTCTGTATAAAGATTATCTATAGCCTCTGCAACTGCTGAAGCAGTACCAGTTAATGTTTTTAATACTACAAACTTATCCACTTTTTCTGCTGAAATTGCTGCATTTTTTAAAATGCTATATAATTTATCATTTAATCCACGCTCTTCTTTACTTGGCGCTACATATCTATATTTTCCTGATGAACTCTGCATTTTTACAAGTTTTAATATCTTTATATCTCTTGATACTGTAGCTTGAGTTACATCAAATCCATTTTTTTTAAGCTCTTCTGCTAATTCTTCTTGTGTTTCAATTTCGGATTGGTTTATTATTTCTAGTACTTTATTATGTCTTTTTGACTTCAAACTAATTTTCCTCCCCTTCTACTTGATTATTTAAGATTTTCTTACGTAACACCTTAAAATAATCATAATCATCTAATAGTAATATTTTTGCATTTTCTTTTGCTTTTTTTATTTTAATAATACTTTTATCAATATTTTTTAAAGATTTTTGTCCATCAAAAGTCAAGTATATCTCTTCACTATAACTATCTGCTTTAATTTCAATTTTACTTTTACTATTTAAAACTATTGGTTGCATACTCTTAGTATGCGGACAAATAGGTGTGATTGTAATTACGTCCATATCTGGATAAACAAATGGACCTCCTGCTGAAAATGAATATGCTGTAGATCCTGTTGGAGTAGAAATTATTAGTCCATCACCTTTAAAAGTATAGTATAACTTATCATCTATAAACACCTTAAATTTCATCATTCTAGATAATGTCCCTCTAGCTATAACTATATCATTTAAAGCCTTATTCACTTCAAAATTACCTTCTATATTACTTTCACACTCTAATAAAATTCTTTCTTGAATTATGAATTCATTATTTTTAATTTTTTTCAAAGCATAATCTAAATTATCTATTTCTATACTTGCAAGAAATCCTAAATTACCGATATTAACTCCTAAAATAGGATAATTGTATTTGTCGTTTATATCCCTCGCTACACCTAAAATAGTTCCATCTCCACCTAATACAATAATTAAGTCAAGCTCTTCATCAATATTAATAGAACTTATATCAAAACTATTTAAAACTGTAATTTTAGAATCTAAGAATACATCATTTAATTTTAATAATATCTTTTCTAGTATTTTCCCATCTTTATCTTTTGAAGGATTTAACGCTATAGCAATATTTCTCATAATATTTCCTTTTTTAATTCTCCTATACCTAAAGCCAGCTATTATAGCTGGCTATGTGATTCTTCTATTATATCATTAATTTTATCTAAACTAAAATCTGATTCTTTTTCTTTATCTTTTGAAAAATACACAAGATATTCTCTATTTCCTTCTGGCCCTTTAATAGGTGAGAAACTCATACCAATTATATTAAAGTCATTTTCTATTAAATAATTAGCTATGTTGGATACAACTTCTTTGTGTACTTCTTTATCTCTAACTACACCCTTTTTACCAACTTTTTCTCTTCCTGCTTCAAATTGTGGTTTAATTAAAGCCACGACTTCACCATTGTCTTTTAATAAATTTTTAACTGCAGGCATTATAGTTCTTAAAGAAATAAATGAAACGTCTATAGAAGCAAAATCTAATTTATCTCCTATATCTTCAGGAGTCACATATCTTATATTAGTTCTCTCCATACAAACAACTCTTTCATCAACTCTAAGTTTCCAAGCAAACTGTCCATATCCTACATCTACTGAAAACACCTTAGCTGCGCCATTTTGAAGCATACAATCTGTAAATCCACCAGTAGAAGCACCTATATCCATACATACCTTATTATCTAATGATATATTAAACTCATTCATTGCTTTTTCTAGCTTTAATCCGCCTCTACTTACGTATTTTAACTCTTCGCCTTTAAATATAATTTCAGCATCTCTGTTAACTTTCTCTCCAGCTTTGTCAACTCTCTGTCCATCAACAAAAACTAATCCAGCCATAATATTAGTTTTAGCTCTTTCTCTTGAATTACATATGCCCTTCTCAACTAAAAGTATATCTAATCTCTCTTTCTTTGATGACATCTTTATCTCCTTTATCCTTGTATCTCTACTATGCAATCTTTTATTCCTTTTGGATCTAATCCTGCATCCTTATAAAGATTTGTAACATCTCCATGTGGTACAAATTCATCTTTAAATCCTAATGATCTAAATCTACCTTTAAATCCTAATTTATTTAATTCCATAAGTACATATGAACCAAATCCACCGTTTACTATATTATCTTCAATAGTAACTATATTAAATCCTTTTTGCACTAATTCATTTAGCATTTCTAAATCTAAAGGTTTTATAAATGTAGCATTAATTATAGTTGGATTATATCCAAGTTCTAATAACTTGCTTCTAGCAATTAGTGAATGCTGAACCATTTTTCCTGTAGCTATGATTGCAACATTCTCTCCATCTATAATTTTTTCCCACTTTCCACAATTTATTTCACTTACAGGTATAATTTCATCACAACAATCTGAACCTCTAGGATATCTTATAGCCACTGGTCCATTTTGATTTATAGCCCATTTCAGCATTAATGATAATTCCTCTAAGTGCTTTGGTGCTAAAACCTTTAAGTTAGGTATTTGCGAAAGATATGATAAATCAAAAACTCCTTGATGAGTTTCTCCATCTTCTCCTACTATTCCTGCCCTATCTATTGCAAAAACTACAGGTAAATTTTGTATACATACATCATGAATTATCTGATCAAATGCTCTTTGTAGGAAAGTTGAATAAACCGCAAATACAGGTTTTAATCCGGCACTTGCCATACCAGCTGCTAAAGTTGTTGCATGCTCCTCTGCTATTCCTACATCAAAAAATCTATTAGGATATTTTTTTGAAAATTCTTTTAATCCAGTTCCGTCAGGCATTGCTGCTGTTATAGCTACTACTCTATTGTCAACTTCAGCAAGTTCCATCATAGTATCTCCAAAAACTTTTGAATAAGTCTTTTTAGGATTTATATTAGTTTCTCCACTTTCTAAGTCAAAAGGTGATACTCCATGATATTTATTTGGATTTTTCTCAGCGAATTCATATCCTTTTCCTTTTTGAGTTATTACATGTATAATAACTGGACCATTAATACGCTTAGCTTTTGTTAAAACATCGTTCATCATATTAATGTCATGTCCATCTATTGGTCCTATATATTTTATTCCCATCCCTTCGAAAAACATTGATGGTACTAATAATTGCTTTATACTATCTTTAACTTTATGTATAGAATGACTTAATGCTTTTCCAACATTTGAGGCATTTAAGGTTGAATTTATGTCTTCTTTTAACTTATTATATCCAGGTCCAACTCTAAGTTTGTTTAAGTGATTTGATAATCCTCCAACATTTTTTGATATAGACATTTGATTATCATTTAACACAATAGTAAGATTGGTTTTATTAAATCCTACATCGTTAAGTGCTTCTAAAGCCATTCCCCCTGTTAATGCTCCATCACCAATAACTGCTACAACATCATAATCCTCTTTTAATACATCTCTAGCCCTTGCCATTCCTATAGCTGCTGAAATAGATGTACTACTATGCCCTGCTCCAAAAGCGTCATATTTACTTTCAGATCTTTTAGGAAATCCACACAATCCTTCATATTTTCTTAAAGTGTCAAACTTTTCTTTTCTTCCTGATAATATTTTATGTACATAAGCTTGATGTCCAACATCCCATACAATCTTGTCTTTCTCAAGATTGTATGATTTGTATAGACTTAAAGTTAATTCTACTACCCCTAAATTAGAAGATAAGTGTCCTCCCGTTTTTGAAACACTATCTATTAAAAATTCTCTAACTTCTTCGGACAATTTATATAATTCTTTACTACTTAACTTATGAATATCATCTGGAGACTTTATATTATTCAATATATTTCCCATACATACCATTCCTTTGTTTAATATTCTCTATCTAACAACTCATATGTTAATTTAATTAAATCACTAGCATCAACAGATAGAGTCTTAAGTATATCAATACAATTCTCCGTTAACTTTTTACATTCTATTTTACAATATTCTAATCCATAAAGTGATATGAAGTTTGTTTTATCATTATTCTCATCACTTAATGTATTTTTCCCTAACTTATTAACATTGCCTTCTACGTCAAGTATATCATCTTTTATCTGAAAAACTAAACCTAATTTTTGTCCAAATTCATTTAGTTTATTTTTATCATCTTCATTAGCTCCAGCAAGCATAGCTCCAACTACAACCGATGCTCTTATAAGTTCACCAGTCTTTTTTAAATGCATATAATTTAATACATCTTTTGAAACTTTCTTTCCTTCACTTACAATATCTACAACTTGGCCACCAATCATGCCTTCGGGTCCTGCAGCTTCAGCTATTTCAATTGCTGCTTTTAAAGCATTTTCTCCATTTTTAAGTGCAAAGCTCATCATTAATGACATAGCCTCATTTAATAGCGTATCACCAGCTAATATAGCTATTGCCTCACCATACTTTTTATGATTTGTTGGCATTCCTCTTCTTAAATCATCATTATCCATAGCTGGTAAATCGTCATGAATTAATGAATACGTATGTATCATCTCCATAGCTGCAGCTACAGGTAAAATATCTTTCCAATTATTCTTATACATACTATAACTTAATATCATTAATATAGGTCTAATTCTTTTACCACCTATATTTAAGCTATAGCTAGCTGAATCATATATTATCTTATTATAATTGCCTTTATCATTAAAATAATTTTTCAAATAATCATTAAGCGATTCCCTAATCTCTTTATTCTTCATCACTATTCACCGCTTCATTTTCTTCTTTAATATTTATAAATTTACCTTCTAATGTATTTAATGTTTTATATAATTTATTTATAAGCTTACTACCTTTTTCATATTCCTTCATTGATTCCTCAAGGGTAAGCTCAGAATTCTCTAAGTTTCTTAGAATATCTTCTAAGTTTTCTAACATCTCATTATAACTCTCTTTTTTTGCCATTATAAATCTCCTCCCCTTTCTGTCAAGATAAAGCTTCCTTTAACATATCCATCCCTTAAAGTAATATTAATCTCCTCTTTATCACTAAAATCCTCTACATTTTTTAAGATATTATCATTCTCATCCTTAATTATAGCATATCCTTTTCTTAATATATTTATAGGGCTACGAGCTTGAAGAATTTCATTTAAAGATATTAATTTTTGTTTTTCCTTATCTATCTTATTCTTAATACTAAAATCTAATCTTTCTTTTAAGTTTTGAACTTCTAAATATCCATTTACAATCTTATTTAAAGGGGATTTTAATCTTAATACTTCATCATAACTTTCTAAGAGATTTTTTTCGATTTCAAATTTTCTTTGCATTATTGTGTTTAGATTATATTTGTTAATTTCTATTCTCTTATATATATCTTCTTCTAAAGGAGCTACCAATTCTCCCGCCTGTGATGGCGTTGCTGCTCTTATATCTGCTACAAAATCTGATATGGTAAAATCTACTTCATGTCCAACGGCTGACACAATAGGAATATTAGAATTAAATATTGTTTTAGCTAACTCTACTTCATTAAAGTTCCATAACTCTTCAATGGAGCCTCCACCTCTACCAATAATTATTACATCTACATTCTTTTTTCTATTAAAATACTTTATACCTTCAATTATTGTCTTGTACGCTCCATTTCCTTGAACCTGAGCTGGATAAAGCATTATATCTACTAATGTATTTCTTCTTCTAATAACATTCTTTATATCTTGTATAGCTGCTCCTGTTTCAGATGTTACTACACCTATTGATCTTATATCTCTAGGTATATCTTTTTTTAAATCTTCATCAAAATATCCTTCTTTTGCTAGTTTAGACTTTAACTTTTCAAATTTAACGTATAGTTCTCCTATACCTTCTTTTTCAATTTCATCACAATATATTTGAAATGTCCCACTAGCTGTATAAACAGAAGCTCTACCTCTTATAACAACTTCCATTCCATCTTCTAAAGGAAATCTTAAATCATAAGCTCTATTTTTAAACATTATACAGTTTATCTTGCCAGCAGAATCTTTTAACGAAAAGTATATATGTCCACTTGAATGAAGCTTTAAATTAGAAATCTCCCCTTTTACAGAGAGATTATTTAAAATAAAGTCATTATCCAATATTTTTTTTATATAGTTATTTACTTCTGATACAGATAATGTCTTAATCTTCATCTTTCTCTAATGCCTCACATGAATTTTTTATTAGTAAAGTGGTAGTTAATGCTCCTACTCCTCCTGGAACAGGTGTTACAAATGATGCTTTATCAATAACTTTATCAAAGTCTACATCTCCTGTTATTTTCCCATCAACTGAAGATGTCCCAACATCAATTACTATGGCTCCATCTTTTACAAATTCATCATCTATAAACTTAGGCTTTCCAATAGCACTAATTAATATATCGGCTTCCTTACAAACATCTTTTAAATTCTTAGTTTTCGAATGACATACTGTAACTGTACAGTTTTCATTTAATAATAATGTACTTAGAGGTTTACCTACAATATTACTTCTCCCAATTACTACAGCTCTTTTACCTTCTAAAGTAATATCTAAACTCTTTAAAATTCTTATAACTGAGTTTGGGGTACATGGAAGAAAACATTTTTCTCCTATATATAACTTTCCAACATTCTCATATGTTAAGCAATCAATATCTTTATCTGCTGAAATATTAGAAATAACTCTTTTCTCATTCATTTCTTTTGGTAAAGGTAATTGAAGTATTATTCCACTAATATCTTCTCTATTATTTAAATCTATAATCTCGTTTATTAATTCTTCTTCTGAAATAGAACTAGGGAATAATATTTTATCAAACCCAACACCTAATGACTTAGATATTTTTTCCTGATTATTTATGTAATAAATAGACCCTCCATCTTCTCCAACAAGAATAGATGCTATTTTAGGTATTATTAAATTATTAGCTTTTCTAAAATTTACAAACTCTGATATATCTAGTTTTATTTTATCAGCTATATTTTTTCCTTTAATTATTTCTCCCATATGTATACCCCTACTCACCTATTCATATAATTAAATACTTTTAAACGCTTTATCTAATACACCATTGATAAATGATACGCTCTTTTCATCAGAGTATTTTTTAGTTAACTCAATCGCTTCATTTATAGCAACTTTTTCTGGTACATCTTCAACATAAAGCATTTCACCAACAGCTAGTCTAAGTATTGTTAGGTTAACTCTTGAAATTCTATCTAATTTCCAATTCACTAATGATTCTGTAATTATTCCATCTATCTTTTCTAAATTATCAGTTACAACTTTCACTGTAGATTTAATATACTCTAAATCTATAGTTGTAAGATCCATTTCATAGTCTTCTACAAAGTTTTCTATTGTTTCTTCATATGAATTTTTACTTAATTCCATTCCGAATAATAATTCCATTGCAATTTCTCTTGATCTTTGTCTTTTCATAATTTCCTCCTAAGTACTAATGCATATATTATATCTATATAAACACTTACTTTATTAATATTATAAACTTATATTTATTAATTAAACATATGTATATTACAATATAATCTTACTTGTGTCTATAATAAATCAATTTATTAACTAAAATTTCTCTAAATAATGAGAAACCCTCTGATGATCAGAGGGTTTTACTAATCTTCTTTTAGATTTTCTTGTTCTTGCTTTGGTACATATATGTTTTGAACACTTATATTTACCGCTTCAACACTTAACCCAGTTATAGTTTCAACAGTTTTCTTTACATTTTCTTGTACACTATTAACTACATCTGGAATCTTAACTCCATACTCAACTGCTACAGATAAGTCAATAACAGCCTTGTCTTCTACTAAAGTAACTTTAACGCTTTTTCCTAAGTTATTCTTCTTACCTTTTAATATTTGTGATATGTTATTTCCAACGCCTTGTGGAAGCTCTATTATTCCATCAATTTCTTCTGCTGCTATTCCTGCAATTACACTAACAACTTCATCAGAAATCTTTACGATTCCTAATGCTGAATCAGTCTTAACATTTTCCATATTAAACCCTCCTCAAGGTTTACATTTTTGTAAAACCTCTTTTTTCTTATGTTTATTATATCAAAATACTTTTACTATTACAACGAATTATTTCTTTGTTTCTATTTGTATATCACTTAATGTTGTAATATCTTCAACTAATTGTTGTAATAAAGCAGTTTCCTCTGTAGTAGGAGTTTCCTTTACTTTAACATATACTGTAACCTTATTAGAATCTATCATACAAATAGCATCTTCATACCCTTTATTCATGATTCCCATTTCAACTCTTGATTCTTGTTCTTGAAGTTGAGCTTTTTGAATTAACGAATTATTTGCTATGTCTTTCGCCTCTTGAGAAGCACTTGCATCTTCAGTAATTGCTTTCATCTCATCTTTAATTTTTGCATCAGATTGAGCTTTTTGTGTTCTTAGGTTATAGAAATAATCTTGAGTACTCATTGTTTGTTCTTCTGTATCATTTTCTAGTAACATTGCACCTAAATCTGTTGGATCTGTTAATCCGCTTTCATTTAATTTCATTGATAATACTCCAACACATACTATCAAAGCCATAAGTGTAAAGATAATCCCAAATTGTTTTTTTGTCATTTTAAAAATCCCCCTATACATTTTTCTATTTTCTATTTTTCTATAAATTATATGCTAGTTTTCCATAGGATATACATTAACCTTGTCTAAACTTAAATTATATAAAGTAGAAACTGCAATTTGAATATCATATCTTAATTTACTATTACTTGCACCTTCTGCTACTATAATTATTCCTGTTATCTTAGGCTTATAAGTCTGTACTATAAACGGTTCATTAGTACTTCCATCAGAATACATAACAACGGTATCTCCTCCAGTTTCTTGTATTGTAGATCGTGTTCCACCTTGTGAATCCTCTTCTCTAGTTTCAGCGGTTTGTGTTGTAGAATTATACGCTGGAACCTTTACTTCTCCACTTTCAAAGTGCATCTTAACATCCACCTTCCCAACACCTTCCATCTTAGATAGTATATCTTGCAGTTCTTGCTTTTGTTCAGCTTCATAATCTAAAATTTCTTTACTTATTTCAGCTTCCTCTACAGTTACTTCTTGTGCACCTTTTGGAGTTAAACTTGATTTTTCATTGCTACTACCAGTAAAAAATGCAGTATAAGCTAACCATAGAAATGCTATAACAAGTAAAACTGCCAGTGCATTAAAAAAAGTTTTATTATTAACTATTTTCTTTAGTTCGTTATTAAGTTTCTCTTTATCCATTTACTCACTCCTCTCCACTTTATATACCTCTATTTTTTCTCTAGAAACATTAAGTTCTTCTGTCAAGTAATCGATTATTTCTTCGCTACCTTCTATCTCTTCATTTGATGACATAACTTCAGTACTTTTACTTATATCTATCTTAATCTTCTCTATAAGTTTTATTTTGTTATCTTTTACTCCAACATTTATTTTTTCAATATTATATGTCATATTTTCTAAATCAATTGTGCATATAACATCACATTCAAATTTTTCACCATCAAACTTATCTTCTAGAAGCATTGCACAGTTTTTGTTTAAATTCTCCTTAAAAGCCTCTACCCTCGTATCATTAACTGCACTGTTATCATTTGAAATTGTCCCCTGAGATAAAATTTGTTCGTATTTCTCAATAGCTCCTATAATTTCCCCTTCCCCTTTTGTAAAAAGATAAACAATAGGATTTAACAATACAGAAACAAGGACCAAATTTAAAACAAACTTTATATATTTTTTAATAGGTTTATCTGGAGCTATCATTTCTACTGCGGTTATAAATATTATTGTTGTAACTAATGCAATTATAAAGCTTTTAATATACTCCATACACTATCCCCCTATTACAAACTTTCCTGCTTGTACCATCATTGCAATCAGTAAAAAGAACATTAAACTAACGCATAATACACAACTCATTATTAATGTTAGCGATTCTCCTGCTGCCGCTATAGATTTTGTTATACGCTTGTCTGCTATTGGTTCTAAAAGAGATGCAGACAATTTGAATATTATAGATGATAAAACTATTTTTATTATCGGGTACAATATTATAAGTATAATTACTATAAGCCCTATTGATCCTATAGCATTTTTTATAATCAACGAATAACCAGCTACAGATGATATAGCATCTGAAAATGATTTCCCAACTATAGGTATAAAGTTATCAATAGCAAACTTTGTTGTTTTTAAAGTAACAGCATCAATCGTAGAAGATGTAATTCCTCTAACCGTTAACAATCCTATAAATATTGTTATTATTATTCCCTGTATCCATATTGTACTTTTTTTTGCTATATCACATAAATTACTTAACTTACTTCCATTAGTCATATTGTTTGCAAACTGCAATACAAAGCTTGATAAAATAAGTGGTATTATTATATTTAAGTATAGTTGTGGAATTAAAATTGTAGCACCTAAAACTATAGGATCCATTGTAGCTGCTTGAGTTAACCCTCCAGCTGCACCTAGCATCAAAACTAATACAGGTAACAATTTACTCATAAATTCCACTACATTTGTTATAACATCCTTCGCCATATCTAAAGATATCAAAAAGGTTTTTGTAAGTATTACTATCATTAAAGCATAACAGGCATAAAAAGCTACTTCAGATATTCCCTCTGAATTAAATGCTTCTTGCAGACTTTTTAGCAATGCACTAATTATTCCTATTGCAATAATCGAAAAAGATAAACCTAAAACACTTTTGACTTCCTTTAAAAGTAAGCTTACAACAGCTCCCCCTATCTTTGATAAGCTAATATTCCCTTTACCATCTTCCATATAAGCTTTAATATAACTTACTGGATCTAATTCATTCATAAGCTCTATATCACTCTTCATAGTGTTTATATAATTATATAAGCTGTCTACTTCACTTTGTATCTCATCATTACCTAGAACTGATGTTATATTATCTTCTGCAAAAGATATATTTGTCACTGAACCAAAACTGAAAAGTATTATTGAAAAAATTAAACTTAAAAATATTCTTTTTATTTTTTTATTCATATCTAACACCTACAATATCTGAAGGATTGAATTTAATACTGCCATCAGTATCGGTATAGCTAATGCTAAAATAAGTATCTTTCCAGCAAACTCAACTTTAGATGCTATACTTGTAGCACCCGCGTCTTTACATATCTCACTACAAAATGTTGAAAGATATGCAATGGCAAGTATCTTAAGAACTATTCCTATATAAACCATATCTATATTAGCTTTATCAGCAATAGTATTAATAAAATTTATTATCTCGCTTAGTTTATCTATTAGAGCTAAAAATATTATTGCTCCTGCGATAATAGCTACCAAAACTGCCAATTCTTTTTTTCTCTCACCTAGAAGCATAAATATAAATAGTGCTGCTAAAGCAAAAGAAACTACTTTTATAATCTCCATAAAATACTCCTATAAAGTAAATAGAGTCTTCACTGAATCAAATAATTTATATATTATACTTAGTACTGCTATTAAGATTATTACTATCCCTGCTAAATTAGTTAATACAGATATATCCTCTCTTCCTCCGCTTTTTAGAACCTTATCGATTATTATCAATAAGACCCCCATAGCTCCAATTTTAAATAATAAACTAAAATCCAACACCACTTTTAAATATCCCCCTTTTTATATGAAAAATATAGCTATTATTGCTCCAACACAAACACCAATACCCCTATACATTTTTCTATTAACTTTACACTCTTCCTCAGCTTCAAGGTATTTTCTTTTCAATTCTTCAGAAGTTAAATTAAAAATTTTCTCCTGCCCATAAACTCCAGATTCACCTAATGAAAAGAAGAAATCTTTAATTATATTAAAATCATCTGCCTTTAAATGAAACTCATCTTTATGGTTATTATAACTTTTATTAAATCCTTCATATACGCTATATATCTCTCCAACCTCCAGCATATCGGCTGTTTCTTTAAAAACTTTACTAAAAGGACTTTCAAGCTTATAGCTAATATTTAATAACGCTGTAGGTAACGGTGTACTAGAGTATAAGACCTCAGTATTCATAAGCATTAATGCCTTTTGGAAATCCTTAAGCTCTACGCTTCTATGTTTAAACACTTCTCCAAAATAGAATCCTATATAGATGCATGCTAGAAATACCACTAAAATAACTATAATTCTAAACATTTAATTTCACCTCTTTCTATTTTGTATATTCTTTCAATAGTACCTGCTCCTTTTCTACTACTTAATATCACTACTCTTTCTATTATTGATTCATCAATTAACTCTTTAAAAACTTTTCTACTATATATATCTTCTATGTCAAAACCATGAACTGTTACAACTATATTTACTCCTGAATTAAATGCCATATTAAGAGCTTCAACTTCTCCTAAAGTACCTATTTCATCACATATCAATACATCTGGTGACAGACTTCTTATCGCCATAATCATCCCTGTTTTTTTCAAACAGTTATCTAGTACATCCGTCCTAATACCCACATCCATCTGAGGTACTCCATTATAACAAGCTGCTACCTCACTTCTTTCATCAATAATAACAACCTTTTTTCCTTTTAACCCAAGAGAATATACTCCATTTGAGATATTCTTTGCTATATCTCTTAAGATAGTTGTTTTCCCACACTTAGGTGGAGAAACTATAAGAGTATTATAAATTCTGTCACCTCCAGTTATAATAGGCATGATTTTCTTAGCTGATCCTACAACTGCTTTAGATATACGTATATTCAATGAAGATATATTTTTTATAGTTTTAATCTCTCCATTAGAAATAACACACTCTCCAGCTATCCCAACTCTATGTCCACCTTTTATTGTTATATATCCTTGTTTTATTTCCTCTTCATAAGCATATAAAGAATAGTTTGATATCTTTACAAGTATTCCTTTAACTTCATCATTAGTTGTAACATAATTTAATACCTTCTCCTCATTTGATAATATTAATATTATTGGTTTACCAACCTTTATTCTTATCTCTTGTATAGTTCCATCGCTTATAAATTTTTTTGTTTCATTAGCAATTTTTTCAGGAAGTATTCTTATAACTTCTTCTCCATAAACCATTTTAATCACTTCCTCTTCCACCGTTCTATATAATTTTTATTTCACACACTTTATAATTATTCTTAATATAAATAAAATATGTAAAATATTTTTATTATTTAGATAACATATTTTTATAAAAAAAAGAAACTGCAAATCTTTGCAGTTTCTTTTTAATTAGCCTTATTATTACAAAATGGACATGGAATATTATTATTTTTATTTAAAGCATCCTTTTCAACAAAAAGTGGTTTTCCACAACATTTACAGCTAATCTCAATATATTCATCTTCAATATCCATTAAGTCTTCAAAAGTTACTTCTTCAAATAATTCATCTTGTATATCTGTTAAATCTTCACCTATGTATCCAACATTCTCTTCTAGAGACTCTTGTTTAACTATAACTTCTTCTACTTTATCACTTAAATTAATTAACAAATTAGAAATTTGATTGAATAACTCTTTATATTTCTCATCTTGTATACTTTCTATACTATTTTTGATATTATCTATTTCATCAAAAATCTCTCTCACTTGCTTTCACTTCCTTAAAAGTTAATACTCTTATCTAAATTATACCCTTTTTGTAAAATTTATTATCAACTTATTATTAAAAATAGATATTAAAAAATGCTAAGTTCTAAGGAACTTAGCATTAATTAAGATATTAAACTCTTTCCATGTATTCGCCAGTTCTAGTATCTACTCTTATAGTATCTCCTTCATTAACGAACATTGGAACGTTAACTACAGCTCCTGTTTCTAATGTAGCTGGTTTCATAGCATTTGTTGCTGTATTACCTTTGATTCCTGGATCTGCTTGAGTTATTAATAATTCAACGAAGTTTGGTGCTTCAACTGAGAAAGCATCTCCTTTGTAGAATTTAATTATAGCAAACATGTTTTCTTTTAAGAATTTTATAGCATCTTCAACTTTTTCATAGTTTAGTGGAATTTGCTCATAAGTTTCTTGATCCATGAAGTAGTATAATTCTCCATCAGAGTATAAGTATTGCATTTCTTTTCTTTCTATTACTGCTTCTTGTAATTTAGCAGTTGGGTTGAAAGTTGTATCTGTAACTCCACCTGAAATAACGTTTCTTAACTTAGTTCTAACGAATGCAGCACCTTTACCTGGTTTTACATGAAGAAAATCGATTACTGTAAAAACTTGTCCTTCATATTCAAAAGTAGTACCTTTTCTTAAATCACCTGCTGATATCATATAAGTTCCCTCCAAATAACTTGAATTCATAATTATTATGACCGTAAAACTCGATAAATAGTCATAACTATATTGTTGCATAATGACACAACAAAAATATTCTATCAAAATTACTAAAGAAATGCAATTATTTCATAAATATCTGTTGAATTTTTAATTATTTCATCTACATATGTCCAATAAAACCTGAAAATCATTAACATTTCCATCAATTTTATAATTAATTATATTATAATTTTTTAGTAATTCTATACTATTCAATACTTCTTCCTTACTACCTGACAATAAAACTTTACCACTCCATATCTCTCCATCATCTTTTAACTCTAATACTTCTAAATTTTCTATTTCATTTAACTCTATATCAATCTCTTTAAAATTTCCTTTTACTCTAACTTCATTACTAGAAATAACTTCTGTTGTTTTGTTATCCTCATTAAAATATAAACAAATTTGTATAATAGTTATCGCAAATATAACAATATAAATAATCATTTTTCTTTTAATCATAATTATCTTTTTATCACCCTTAAAATCATATTATCTTCTATCCTCTTATACTCTTTTATATCAAACCCTTCTTCCTCAATGTTATATGCAAATTTTCTATCTTTTAAATATATTTCTCCATCGTTGTTTTGTATTGAAATATTTATATAGTAATCATCATTTATATTAATCCATTCTTTTATACTTTTTATTTTATTTTCATAGTAATATATATCATCTTCACTAAATACTTCTATATCTTTATCATAATTTATCTTATTTAAATTTAAAGGTAGTAAAATACTATTTAAAAAAATCATCAGAAATAATGCTCTTTTATTACTTCTCTCAAATTCACTAACTTTCTTTACTCTAATATTCTCTGGTAAAAAATCTTTATATTTTTGATATTTCATATTCTACCTTCTCTTTCAAATTTATAAAATTAATCTCCTTAACGACTTCATTTTCTGAAATACTTTCTATAATTATATCCTTCAAATTAATATCGACTAATAAATCTTCTCCTACTAATTCTTCAAGAAGTAACTTATGTAAAGTATCTTCTCTTTCTTCCATGGTTTTCGAGTAAATTAATATTCCACTTTGAACCCGAATAAAATATAAATAATTATTTATTTTAACTAAAGCTTTATAGGTTTTCTTATATTTAAACCTTTTCTTTATAATGCTTATTAAAGTATATTGAATAGGTTCTACACGCATCTTTTCAGCTTTATATAAAATTCTACTTACTTTATTTCTCTGTTTAATTGAATATATGTATATTTTCTTTGATTTTTTATCAATAATGTAATCCACTAATGTATCTTCATCAATAATCAAATTATTTTGTATATCTTTTTCTATATCTTTATTAATATTTATATCTATCTTTTCACAAATTTTTATTAATGGATTTTCTGCTAATATTACTACTCTAATATTTTTACCACATTTACTTGTCAGACTCTCTATATCATTATCTTCATATATTTTACCTTTATAGACATACTTATTCTTTTCTATAACAACAGTATTCATAAACTCTCCTATTTATTAGTGTATGCTGTGATATATCTCGTGGGAATTAATTTAATCTTTTCAGGCTCACTTACAACCTCATATTCCAATTTTCTATATTTCTTCTCTAAATTTTTCTTATGAATCAAATATATATCCTTATCTAATAACTCTATATATAAATTATTATCATTTGATGAAGTATATATTATTTTTTCTTCTATTCCCTCTTCTTCTAGCTTTCTCATAAGCTCTATATCTAAAGAAATTTTATTTTCTGCCACTTTTATCAACTGTTCTTCTTCACTATTAAGTGTTAAAATATCTTCTTTTATCCCATAATAATTAGATTTTCTTAGGTTTACAAAGTTTTGTTTTGCATATAAGGATATAAGAACTATTAGAATGCTTATAACGATTAAAGTTTCTAATAATGCAAACCCTCTCTTTTTCTTTATATACATCTTATTCTTCTCTCTTCACTCTTTGTAATAATTTCAAAATATATAAGTTCATCTTTCTGTAAAACATTAAAGTCTTTAACATTCTTTAAAAGAACATTGTTTCCTGTGCTAGTATCTAAATCATCATTTATTAAAGTTTTAACCATTAAGTTATTATCTTTTTTATATATAATCTTTTTCTTAATACTTTTACCTTTATGAACCATTTTTGATACAATCTCAATTTTGTCCCCTTCTACATTGATAGCTATTATATAATCACTTCTAAGAATATTATCAATATTTATAAGACAATTATCCAAATTATCTAATTCCGTGCTTTTATTTATATATAGAACGTATTCTTTAGTAGCAGAAATAATTATATTAAAAGATACCGTTGTTATTATAGTAAAAATACCTAAAGAAACTAATAGTTCTATTAATGTAAATCCTCTTTTATTCTTTTTTTCTTTCAATAAACTACCTCCACTTTATAAACTCCCTTTCTTCTGTAAAACCATCTTCATAAATTGAAATTTTAACATTTAAGCTATCATCACTATTATTAGAAAATGAAATAGTGATTCCATTACCTTTATCCATTTCAAATAAACCTTTACATTTTAAATCCTCTAATATATTATCATAATTTTTCAATTCTATTTTGTTAGCATTACTTTGTGAAATAATATTTTCCTTAGTACAGTTATACTTTAATTCGTTCATAATACAGTATGTTATTCTACTCAATTTTTCTTTGGTTTTTCTACTAGTAAGATTAATATTATAATCTTTAACTAACGCTACAAATAATGTTATAACAATCATTAAAATCATCAAACTTACTATAGTTTCAATCAAAGTAACACCTTTTCTTTTCATTTATCCACCTTTATTAATAAATATTTACTAAATCTATCCCAACTGAAATTGTTACTTCATGATATTCTCCAGTTAAACTTTTAAAAATTATAGAATTGCTAGAAACTACCCCTTTACTACTTACAGGTATTTTAAAATCAGATACAAATTTATATCCCTTTGGTAAAGTTACCTTCGCAATTATATTCTTTGTAATTTCATTTTTTGTATCTATAAAAAGTATTTCTCCACTTAAAGTATTTATCTCTAATCTGCCAGTATTTCCAGTATTATAGCTATAGTGTTTAGCAAAACTAATTATATTAGCTATATCATTCTTTAAACTTTTTGATGTAATAGTATCAATAAGTTTATATGTTGACTTACCATTTATAAATATCGGCATAATTACTAATAATATTGCTATTACAACTATAACCTCTATCAATGTATATCCTCTTTTTCTCATACTTCTATCCAATCAACCCTTCAAAAACAGGTAGTATAACTATTAAAATAAAGCTTATCACTAATCCTCCTATAAATACTATTGTTATTGGTTGTATAAGCTCTAGTATCCTATTTAGTTCAGTATTTAATCTATCAAAAAGTTCATCTTCTAATGTAGTCAATACAGTTTCAAGGTTCCCACACTCTTCTCCTAATCTTATATGTGCTAATGTATACCTAGTAAATCCAGAAGTCCCCTCTAAAGCTAACGTTAACGACTTACCTTCTAAAATTGCTAAATTAATAAATTTAAAATCTTCTTTTATTCCACCTAATAAATCTATATCCATACAACGTTCTAATCCTATAGATAAACTAATACCACTTTTAACAATTATAGAAAGTAAAACTACGGAAACATATTCTTTAAATCTTCTTATTAAAGGAGTTTTATATATAATATTAGCTAAATTATTTCTGAAGTAAAAAATAACTGTAGCCGGTGCAAGTACACCCCAAAAAGAGAAAAATACTATAAATAAGATTGGTGATTTATCAATAAATTTTTTTAATAAAATAGAAAGTTCTATGACTTTTGGTATTTCCTTTTCCATAGAAATAAAGATATCTTGGAACGTCGGTATTACAACCATTACAAAAAAACATACTAATAAAATTGTTATAAACACTAATATAGCTGGATACGTTAAAGAGCTTTTTAATCTTCTTTTCATCAAATTCACCTTTTTGTAATATACATATAATCCATTTAAAACATCGCCTAATCTCCCTGTCTCTTCCCCTACTTTTAACATAGATAAAAAGAATTTTGGATATAATCTATCATATTTGCTAAAAGAATAATATAATCCTTCACCCTTCCCTAAGTCTCCTCGTATATCTGTAATGCTTTTCTTATATTCTTTTGTTAAAGGTAATTCTTCCATCAATTCAAAAGAATTAAATAAAGGTATTCCAGATTTATATAGATTATATAAATTTTCTATAACTATCTGTAAATCTCTATGTTTTGTGTTTAGGAGTGTATTTATCCTCATTGTCAAACTCAATCTCCTCTACTTCTAAAAACAGATTATAATCATTACAACTAATTAGCCCATCTTTTAAAAGTTCCTTCAAATTGTCTACCATCTCTTTATTACTTAGTAATCTATCATCTTCATTTAGATTAACTAATTTCCGTTTATTTTCTTTATTCATATGATGTATAGCTGCTACTAATGCTCTTCCTCTATACCCTGTAAAATTACACCTACTGCATCCTCGTTTTTTATATACATTGATTTTTTTGCCTTCACTCTCAATTTCACCTTCTAATACTTTACAATCATCGCAAAGTATCCTTATTAGACGTTGTGAAATAATTCCTACTAAAGAATCTTTTATAATATAATTCTTTACTCCCATATCTTCTAATCTAAAGAAAACCTCTCTTGCTGTTTTAGTATGTATAGTCGAATATACCTTATGTCCTGTTATTGCAGCAGTAGCAGATATTACAGCAGTCTCATCATCCCTAATTTCACCAACCATTATTATATCTGGATCTTGCCTTAATGTGCTTCTTAAAGCCTCTGCAAAATTCAAATCAATAGTCTTGTTTAGAGCAATTTGATTTATACCTTGCATAACAACTTCTACGGGATCTTCAAGAGTCGTTATGTTTACCTCTTCTGTATTTACCTCTTGTAATATTGTATATAATGTTGTTGATTTGCCAGATCCTGTTGGTCCGTTAACTAACACAAGTCCATTGCTCACTTTTATTATTTCTTTAATCTTCTTCATTTGATTTTTAGTTAATCTTAAACTTTCCAATTTATAATTAAAAACCTGCCCATATAATATTCTTACTACAAGTTTTTCTCCAAATATTGTGTTAGTAAATGAAAGTCTTAAATCATAATTTTTATCCATTTCTTTAAAAGTAAGTTTACCATCCTGTGGTCGTCTTTTTTCTGTAATATCTAAATTACTTTTAACCTTTAACTTAGATATTATCTTTAAATGTTCTTCTAATGTTAAAATATTGGTAATAACAAGCTTACCATCTATTCTCATTCTAACTACTGTAAATTTCTCTCTTGGTTCAAAATGTATATCTGATGCATTTAATTCTATAGATTTTCTTATTATTATCTCTTCTACATCATCTTCTAAACCTACATATAATCTTTCTATCATTCCAAAAAGAGTATTTTCATCTATTTCTTTTATCTCTAATTCTTTATCAAAAATAAATTTCAATTCATTTTTAATGTTTAGGTTTACATTAGAAGCAATAATATATATTTTTTCACCTTCATTCCTATAAGGAATAGCCTTAAGTCTCTTTGCATCGTCTTTTGTTATTTTTCTTAAAATTTTAATATTAATTTTTTCAAAGTCTATCAACATCTTTTCACCCTTTAAAGTAATTTCCAATTTATTACTTCTTTAATCATTACTTTTAATATTAAAAGTAAAAAAATAAAGATTTCAGACTTTAAAGTCTAAAATCCCTTAATTCATATTAATGAAAGTATATTTCCCTTTACTTTTTGATATTAAATTTACAGTTCCATCAGAATAACTGTATATATTTTGTTCATTATAATCTTCATTACTTCCCATAAACAATAATTCACCCTTTGGACTTACAGATAAACCTTTTTCTAAATTAATCATAAGCGGAAAATCATATACTACCCTATGTAAATCATTACCTAAAATTTCATAAATAGAATATACATCATCTTTTACTTTTCCTAATATGTATATATTTTCATCTATTTTTATTATATCTTTTATATCTATTATTTTTTCAGTAATTTCTTCAAAGCTATTATTTTTTTCTAAGGAAATTAATATTTTCCTATTTTCCATATTATCTTCTATAAACACAACTTCATCGTCTATAGCCTTTAAAAATGAAACATATCCCTTATTTATTTCATATACTAGCTCTTCTGTTTTATTTGATAAGTCATACGTAAAAATTCCACTTTTTTTATCTTCATTTCTTATTCCATAATAAATAAGTGTATTATCTGCTACCCAATCAGCAAATTGACCTGAAATCATAACCTTATTATCAATAATTACTTCTGTTTCATTTTCCAAATCAATAACTTTTGGCTCTAATATTCCATTATCACAAAAATAAAATATATATTTTCCATCATTAGATAACTTAGGCGATTTTATCTTATTATCATTAATTCTAATATTTTTACCTAAGTAGTTAATAAACACATCATCATCTTGGATAAAAATATAATTTCCACTTTCACTATTATATGAAATCACCAATTCTTCAGTATCTATCTTTTCATAGATATTATCTTCATTTAAAGAATATATACTATTGCTTTCTAAGTTCCTATAAGAACCTTGACTTAACGTAACTCTCTCTTTTTCTTCTCCCGTTTCCCTTTCTTTTTCTTTTTCTGCGCACCCAAACATTAGCATAATTATAGATATAACTATTACTACAAACTTTAAATTATTACTTTTCACTTTCATCTTTACCTCATTTACTTATAAACTATCCCCCACATTTAAGTTATATCTTAGATACATATAATCTCTTATAACTTTTTTACTTATACCTTACCCCTTGTTACCTTGAATACCTATGCATAATAATGTTATACTATCCTTAAAACAGAAAAAGAGAGGAAAACATTTATGGCATTAGATGGTATCTACTTATATAGTTTAGTCCAAGATTTGAAAAAATCAATAACAAATTCAAAAATTGATAAAATAAATCAACCAGAAAAAGATGAAATTATTGTAACATTAAGAAAAGACAGAAAAAATGTTAAACTTTTGATTTCTGCATCTTCAAAATATCCTAGAATTCATCTTACAGAAGTTAGTAAAACTAATCCTCTTCAAGCACCTATGTTCACAATGGTACTTAGAAAATATTTAATAGGTGGAAGAATACTAGAGGTTGAACAAGTTGATGGTGATAGATTACTTAATATATATATAGAAGCTACAGATGAATTAGGGTTTAACAGTATCTATATACTTGTAGTTGAGATTATGGGGCGTCATAGTAATATTACATTAGTTAGGCAAAGAGATAATAAAGTAATGGAGTGTATAAAACATATCGGCGCAGATGTAAATAGCTACAGAATTCTTTATCCTGGAGTTACATATAAATATCCTCCTAAATCTAAAAAACTTAACCCTTTTAATTTCTCTAAAGATGAACTTGAAGCTTTCTTAGAAAAAAATGATATTCCTTTTGATGAAAATTTATTTTCATCAATTTTTACTGGAATCAGTAAACCACTTTCTCATCACTTTTATTATGAATATTCTAAATCAGAAAGTGATATAAAATCAGATATTATTTATAATTTTATGAAAGATATGTCTACTACTCTTGTAAATAATTCTGTATTTAATATTACACTTGATTGTAATAGAGATTTTATAGATTTATTTTCTATCAAATTAACTAATATAGAAAATGAAAGCAATTCTCTTGTATTTGAAAATCCTCACATAATGATGGATAAATATTACATAGAGAAAGATAAGCAAGAGCGTATAAAAAGTAGATCTATCAATATTCAAAAACTTCTAACTACTAATATAGATAGATGCTTAAAGAAAGAAGAAAAACTTAATTCATTACTAAAAAAATGTGAAGGAAAAGATGATTTTAAAATAAAGGGCGACTTATTAACTTCATATATTTATACAATAAAAGCTGGTAGTTCTTCTATTGAACTTTTAAACTTTTATAGCGAAAATGAAGAGTATATGAAAATTCCTTTAGATCCTAATAAATCTCCTTCTGAGAATGTTCAAAGTTATTATAAAAAATATAATAAACTAAAAAAATCTGAAGAATCTTCATTAGAACAATTAGAGAAAAATGAAGAAGAACTTCAATATCTTTATTCCGTATTAACTAATATACAAAATTGTGAAAGCTATGTTGAAATAGATGATATTAAAAATGAGCTTATCTCAACAGGATATATAAGAAATAGAAAGTCAAATAAAAATGATAAAAAATCTAAAGCTTCAAAGCCTTTGCATTTTGTTTCTTCTGAAGGAATTGATATTTTTGTAGGTAAAAATAACATTCAAAATGATTATTTATCTTTAAAATTTGCAAATAAGAATTATATGTGGCTTCATACCAAAAATATACCTGGCTCTCATGTAATTATTTGCTCAGCAGATGTTCCTGATAAAACATTAATTGAAGGTGCAACACTTGCTGCTTACTATAGCAAAGCACAAACTTCATCAAAAGTTCCTGTAGACTATACTTTAGTCAGAAATCTAAAAAAACCTGCTGGTTCAAAGCCTGGTATGGTAATATATCATACAAATTACACACTTTACGCTGAACCGTCAGAATTAAATTCTTTTAACTTAGAAAAAAAGTAAATTTAAAATAATTCTTTATTGATAAAGCCAGCTTATGCTGGCTTTAAATTATTATCATCTTATAAACTTCTAATTAATTTCTTAACAGAAAAAAATCCAGTATAAACTGGATTTTCTCATTAACTTTTAATTAAATTAAATGTGGTTTATTAACATATCTCCATCATTTTTAATTAATGTATTATCAAAATATTGATAATAATAACATTTTATTTTACCATTATATAATTTTCTATTCTTACTTGCTTTTCTTGCAAATGGTCTTTCAAAGTTTTCAAAAGAAGTTAATATATTAAAATCCCAAGTATTATGTATCTTTTTATATTCTCCAAATATTCTATAAAGTTCTCCTACTTCATCCTTATCTCCTAATCTTTCTCCATAAGGCGGATTAGTTATAATAAATCCATTTTTATCTGAAGTCTTAAATTCTCTAAAATCTCTTTTTTGGAATTCTATATATTTTGAAACACCAGCTTTCTCAGCATTACTTCTTGCAACTCTTAAAATTCTACCATCTATATCATAACCAATAAGCTTAATATCATTATGCTTTATGCTTCTTTCAGCACCTTCTTTAACTTGTTCATAGATTTCACTACCTATTGTTGGCCAAGTTTCTGATACGAAATTTCTACATAATCCTGGTGCTATATTTTGAGCTATCATAGCAGCTTCTATTAATATAGTTCCTGATCCACAAAAAGTATCAACTAAAGGATAATTGCCTCTCCATCTAGATATTAATACCATTGCTGCTGCTAAAGTTTCTTTTAATGGTGCTATTCCAGCCTCTTCTCTATATCCTCTCTTATGTAAACCAACACCACTTGTATCTATAGATAGTGTAACTACATCTTTTAATATAGAAACTTCAATTTTATAAACAGGTCCATCTTCATCAAACTTATCTATTCCATAACTCTCACTCATACTTGTTACTATAGCCTTTTTAACAATTGATTGACAATCTGGAACACTAAATAAAGTAGATTTTACAGATTTACCTACTACATGCATTACCCCATCTTTAGGAATGATTTCACTCCATTTAACTTTTTTAGTACCTTGAAATAATTCTTCAAAGGTTCTAGCTTCAAATTCAGCCATTTTTATAAAAACTCTGTCAGCAGTTCTTAAGTGAACATTTGCTATAGCAATATCCATTTCATCACCTACAAAATGAACCTTACCATTTTCTGTTTTTAAATCTTCATATCCTAACGCTTTTAATTCCTTAGCCGTTATTCCCTCTAATCCAAAGGTAGTAGTTGCAACTAAATTATATTCCATTCTTTTTCTCCTTTTTTATGATTCATATATCTTCACTGAATCATCTTCATCTATTTCTGTTATCTGTACTGCTACAATTTCTGATTTTGATGTAGGAATATTTTTACCAACATAATCAGCTCTTATTGGCAACTCTTTATGTCCTCTATCAATTAATACAGCTAATTGTATTGATTTAGGTCTACCAGCATGAATTATCGCATCTATAGCAGCTCTTACAGTTCTACAAGTGTATAAAACGTCATCTACAATTATAACTTTTTTGCCTTTAACCTCAACACCTAAGTCTATATTTTTAACCTCTGGCATATCCATTATTTCTGATATATCGTCTCTATATAAAGTAATATCTACATAACCTACTGGAACTTTTATTCCTTCAATATTTTCAATATTTTCAGAAATTCTATTAGCAATAGGATAACCTCTTCTTTTTATTCCTATTAATACTATATCTTCAACACCTTTATTTTTTTCTATAATTTCATGAGATATTCTTATTAAACTTCTTCTTATAGCGTTTTGATCTAATAAGTTAGCTTTTAATTTCATAGTTAATCCTCCTATCTTAACTTTCTTATTAACTCTTCAAAATATTCTGGAAGATCTGATGTAAACTCTATGTATTCACCTGTACTAGGATGTATAAACCCTAAGGTTTTTGCATGTAATGCTTGCCCTTCAATTTTAAACTTTTGTTTTTTGAATCCATATGTTTGATCACCTACTAGTGGATGTCCAATTGATGCCATATGTACTCTAATTTGATGAGTTCTTCCTGTCTCTAAAGTACACTTTATTAAAGATACACCTTTATCATATTGTTCTAAAACTTCATAGTGAGTAACAGCTCTCCTTCCGTCTTCCACTATATCCATTTTTAATCTATCCTTCTTATTACGACCTAAAGGTTTATCTATAGTACCTGACTCTTTAGAAAACCTACCTTCAACTAATGCATAATATTCTCTTTTTATAGAGTGATCTTTAAATTGTTTTGCTAAAGAATTATGTGCTTCATCATTTTTAGCTACAACTAAAATTCCTGTAGTATCTTTATCAATTCTATGTACTATACCAGGTCTTATAACACCATTTATACCTGACAAATCCTTGCAATGATATAAAAGCCCATTAACTAAAGTTCCACTATAATTACCTGGTGCAGGATGTACTACCATATTCTTAGGTTTATTAACTACAATTACATCACTATCTTCATAAACTATATCTAATTTTATATTTTCAGCTTTTACATCTAGCTCTATAGGTTCTGGCAAAATCACTACTACCTCATCGTTTATCTTCACTTTATAATTACTCTTTATTATTTTACCATTTACCGTTACAGCTTTTTCTTCAATAAGACCCTGAATAAATGATCTAGTTTTTCCTTCAATAACAGTAGATAAATATTTATCTATCCTTTCTCCAGTATTTTCTTCAGTAACTTTCAATATTATTTCTTCCATATAATTTATTTCTCCGTTTATAATAATTCTTACCACATTATAATATATCTATATATGTTACTCAAGTATTATACAGTAATAAATCATATAAAATTAAAAGAGACGTCTCCGTCTCTTTAATATGTATTAGTTTTTTGCGAAGAAACTCTTAATTTCGGAGATATCATCAGCTTTAACAGTATTGCTCTCACTTTCCTCATCTACGTTTGACTTCGTCTCAATCTCTTTACTACCTAACTCTAATTCTTGTATAACTTCAGAAACATTATAGTTTTTAGTTAAATCTTTTTCTAACTCATCAAAAGTTTGAAGTTGTGTATTCATAAAGCCTCTAAATTTTGCTCTAAATTTAATAAACTCTTCTTTAACTCTCTCATATTCATCATTTATTCCGATAACATCACTGTGTGCTTTATCTAGGATTTTTTGAGCAGTTTCATTTGCATTGTTCACAATTAAATCCGCTTCTTTTTGTGAACTCTCTTTTGCTTGTTCTGCAGCATTTTGAGCTAATAATAATGTATTCTGTATTGTAGCCTCAAGTCTTTCATAATGGTCAACTTTATCTTTAAGTCTTGTAACAGTTTCTTTTAATCTTGAATTTTCTTTATATAACTCTTCATAATTTTCAACAACTTCATCTAAAAATTCATCAACTTCATCGGGATTATATCCTCTAATTCCCCTCTTAAATTCTTTATTGTTAATATCCATTGGCGTTAACTTCATTTTTCCCCCACCTCGTTCTTTACGATCTGTTAAGTTATATGAACATTGCTCTTCTCAACCCAAGGAAATACAATAGGTTTGCAAGACTAAATAATACCCCCTTCGAAAAGGAGAGAAGAACAATGAGCAAAACTAATATAAAATGCCCACGCTGTAATTCTGATAAACTATACAAGTTTGGTATGAATAAGCAGGCTAAACAAAAGTATCAATGTAAGCAGTGT